>JANNQY010000316.1:0-2241 GCA_031400995.1 Lysobacteraceae bacterium | reverse complement strand
CAGGCCGACACCTACGAGCGCAAGGTGGAGATCTGTTCGCGCGCCTATCGGCTGCTGGTGGACAAAGCCGGGTTCGCGCCTGAAGACATCATCTTCGACCCCAACATCTTCGCCATCGCCACCGGCATCGAAGAGCATGACGGCTACGCGGTGGCCTTCATCGAGGCCACGGCTGAGCTGAAGCGCCGGTTTCCGCTGAGCCACATCTCGGGCGGCGTCTCCAACGTGTCGTTCTCCTTCCGCGGCAACAACGCCGTGCGCGAGGCCATCCACGCCGTGTTCCTCTACCACGCCATCCGCGAGGGCATGGACATGGGCATCGTCAACGCCGGTGCGCTGGCGCTGTACGACGACCTGGAGGCCCCGCTGCGCGAGGCGGTGGAAGACGTGGTGCTGAACCGACGCTCCGACGGCACCGAGCGCCTGCTGGCCGAGGCCGACAAGCACAAGCTCAAGAAAGGCGAAGTACGCACCGAGGATTTGGCCTGGCGCGACGCCAGCGTGGACGCGCGGATAAGACACGCGCTGGTACACGGCATCGACAAGTTCGTCGAGGCCGACACCGAGGAAGCCCGACAGGCCGCCGCGCGCCCGCTGGACGTGATCGAAGGCCCGCTGATGGCCGGCATGAACGTGGTGGGCGACCTGTTCGGCGCCGGCAAGATGTTCCTGCCGCAAGTGGTGAAATCAGCCCGTGTAATGAAGAAGGCCGTGGCCATCCTCATCCCATTCATCGAGGCCGAGAAGCTGCGCAGCGGCGACGCCGGCAAGCCCAAGGGCAAGGTGCTGATGGCCACAGTGAAGGGTGATGTGCATGACATCGGCAAGAACATCGTCGGCGTGGTGCTGGCCTGCAACAACTTCGACGTGGTGGACTTGGGCGTGATGGTGCCGGCGCAGACGATTCTTGATCGTGCACGCGAAGAACGGGCGGATATCATCGGCCTGTCAGGGCTGATCACGCCGTCGCTGGAAGAGATGAGCCACGTGGCCAAGGAGATGAAGCGCCAGGGCTTTGAGATCCCGCTGATGATTGGCGGGGCCACGACGTCACGCGCGCACACCGCGCTCAAGATCGACCCGCACTACGCCCAGCCGGTGGTTTGGGTGAAGGACGCGTCGCGTGCGGTCGGCGTGACCCAATCCCTGCTCAGCGTGGACTTGCGAGCGCCGTTCGTAGCCGCCAACCAAGCTGACTACGCCGAAGTGCGCGCGCGCCACGCCAACAAGGGCGACGCCAAGCCACTGATGCCGCTGCCGCGCGCGCGTAGCAAGAAGTTCGACGGCGGTTGGGCCGATTACGTTCCGCCCCAGCCGCTGAAGCCTGGCCTCACGGTGTTTTCGGACTATCCGCTGGACGATTTGGTGGGCGTGATCGACTGGACTCCGTTTTTCCAGACCTGGGAGCTGGCGGGGCGCTACCCGGCGATACTCAAGGACGCCGTGGTGGGCGCGCAGGCGCGCGAACTGTTCGCCGATGCGCAAGCCATGCTGGCGCGCATCGTGCGCGAGAAATGGCTGACCGCGAAGGCGGTGGTCGGACTGTGGCCAGCGCAGGCCGTAGGCGACGATATCCACGTGCAGGCCGGCGAGAGCGCGGTGCTGCACTGCCTGCGCCAGCAGGCCGAAAAGCCCGCAGATCGCCCGAACTTCTGCCTGGCCGACTTCATCGCCCCGCGCGACAGCGGCCGGCAAGACTGGGTGGGCGCGTTCGCCGTCACCGCAGGCTTGGGCATCGAGCCGCATGTAGCTGCGTTCGAAAAAGACAACGATGACTACAGCTCCATCCTGCTCAAGGCCTTGGCCGACCGCTTGGCCGAGGCCTTGGCCGAGCGCCTGCACCAGCGGGTGCGGACCGAACTGTGGGGCTATGCCAGCGATGAGGCCTTGGACAACGAGGACTTGATTCGCGAGCAGTACCGCGGCATCCGTCCGGCGCCCGGCTACCCGGCCTGCCCGGAGCACAGCGAGAAAGAGACGATCTTCCGGCTGCTGGACGCGGAAAAGCACACCGGACTGAGCCTGACTGAAAGCTACGCGATGTATCCGGCCGCCGCCGTCAGCGGCTTGTATTTCTCGCACCCGGGCAGCCAGTACTTCGTGGTCGGCCGCCTCGGCCGCGAGCAGGTCGCCGACTACGCCAAGCGCAAGACCGTACCGCTGGCCCAAGCCGAGCGCTGGCTGGCCGCGAACCTCGACTACGATCCCGAGTAAAAACAGGGGTCAGAGTACTATTTCCTG
>JANNQY010000315.1:0-3233 GCA_031400995.1 Lysobacteraceae bacterium | reverse complement strand
GAAAAGGATATTAACTATTTTCAAATGGATTGGAGTGTTTGCAATTATTTATATATTATTATTGCCTCTTGGTGGATATAGAATTTACCGTCCTAATATATTAAGGTATGATACCATAATGCCAATAACCCTAGCACTGATTTTTGCTCTCGGTATTTCCACTCTTTATATTCTTAAAAGTTTTTCTTATATCCGAAATAGATGGTACCTGTCAATTGTTATTTTAGTCATGTTTATTTATACCTCGGTGGTCGAGTAGTCGCGCTCGTGTTCTTTGCGACGTATCGAGACCACCACTTTAATAAAATTTTTCAACTAATAGGTGGTTTCGATACGCCCTTCGCAAAGAACGCTCAAGGCTACTCAACCACCTACTGTTTACTGATTACTTTTTACTAATTGCTGCTTTTCTGCCCATTCGACAATTTTCCTAAATCCCGCTTCCACATCCGCCATTTGTGCCGGACCTACTACCTCAGCGAGTGGTGGGACGAGTAGGGCCATCCCCGGGCCCGACGCCAGCCGCACGGTTGGTGAGTTGCCGTCCTTGACGGCGTGACATCCAAGCCATAAGCCGCCATCCGCGCCATGAAGCGCGACGGCGGCCGTTCCGGGGAACCCACATGAAATCCACGCTCAATCCGCTGGCCCTCGCCGTGGCGATGGCCTTGGCCGCACCCTTCGCCGCTGCACAGACCGCTGCTCCCGCCGCCCCCCAGCCCGCCACCACCACCGCCACCGAGACCGCCAAAGCGGCGGCCGACGCGGTCACTCTCGACGCCGTCACCGTCACCGGCTCCAACCTGCGCGGCATCGACCTGCAGGAAGCGCAGCCCATCACCATCATCGACGCCGAGGACCTCAAGCGCTTCGGCGCGTCAACAGTGGGCGACGTCCTCAAGCAGGTCACCGAAACCGGCGGCGGCACCGGCAACTTCAGCACCGCCAACTCCGGCGCGCTGCAGGCCGACGCCCCCGCGGGCACCGCCGGCGCCTCGCTGCGCGGCCTGGGCACTTCGTCCACGCTGACCCTGGTGAACGGCCGCCGCGTCGTCCTTCGCCAACGGCTCGGAAAACTTCGTGGACATCAACGCCATCCCGATGGCGGCGATCGAGCGCATCGAGATCCTCACCACCGGCGCCTCGGCCGTTTACGGCGCCGACGCCGTGGCCGGCGTGATCAACATCATCCTCAAGCGTGATTTCGAGGGCGTACGCCTGGCCGCGAGCTACGGCGACTCCACCCGCGGCACCGACGAGGGCCGCTACAACGCCAACCTGGTGGCCGGCTTCAGCGGCGACCGCGTGCGCGGCATGATCATCCTGGACGCCTACCAGCGCAACGCGCTGTACGACCGCGACCGCAATATCTCGGCCGTGGAGCCGCGGCCGTCGCAGCAGGGCATTTTCCCCAGCTTCAACGATCTGGATTTTGCCCAGGACGATATCGTCGAGCGCCGCTGTCCCGCCGACCAGTTCGGCGTCGGCCACTTCGGCGAGTATTGCGAAGTGAACCGCAACGCCTTCACCGCCACCGACCCGCAGCTTGAAACCCTGGGCGCGTACGGCACCCTGTCCGTGGACTTCGCCGACGGCCTGGAATACTTCGCCGAACTGGCCCTGCAGAGCAACGAATCGCGCGCCGATTCCTCGCCGGCGCCGTGGACCGAAGAGCTGATCGATTTCCGCCATCCGGGCATGCCCTCCGAACTGCGCGCCCGCTTCGTGAGCCTGGGCTTCGACACCAGCGCCCTGGTGGGCATTGGCCGATTCCCCGACGCGCGCACGCTGGAAGTGGAAACCGACAGCTGGCGCCTGCTCAACGGCCTGCGTGGCGCGGCCGGCGATTGGGACTGGGAAACCACGCTCAGCGCCTCGCAGAGCGACTCCACCCAGAACGCGGTGAAGGGCATCTACAACGTCGAGCGCATCCGCGCCGGCCTGCTGGGTGAGCTGTGCGCCAGCGGCGCCACCAACTGCGCGCCGGGCGCCGGCGGCCTGTGGTACGACCCGTTCAACGCCCAGGCCGGCAACTCGGCGCAGGTGCTCGACCTGGTGCGCGAGCGCGTGCCGCGCGACGGCAGCTCCGAGCTCTACGCCCTGGACGGCAAGGTCACCGGCACGATGGGTGAGCTGGCCGGTGGCGACATCGCCTGGGCCTTCGGCGCCGAAGTGCGGCGCGAGGAAATCACCGACCAACCTTCGCCGCTGGCCACTATCGACCGCAGCAGCGGCGAAGTGCCGGTTTACGGCTTCGGCTCCACCGCGGTGGAAGCCACCCGCACACAGTGGGCGATCTACGGCGAAACCAACCTGCCGGTCACAGACACCCTAGACCTGCGCGTGGCTGCCCGCTACGACTACTACGACGACTTCGGCGGCGACATCAATCCGTCGCTGGGCCTGCGCTGGCGCGCCAGCGAAAGCGTGCTGCTGCGCGGCGGCTGGAACACCTCGTTCCGCGCGCCGTCGCTGGCCCAGGTGGGCGCCGGCACCTCGCTCAGCTCGGGCGCGCTGCCGTGCTCGGTGGGCAGCGAGTTCTACACCAACTTCTGCGGCGGTTTCGCCGGCGATGACGGCTTCCTTTCCGAGATCTATGGCAACCCGGACTTGGAAGCCGAGACGTCCACGGCCTGGTACCTGGGCTCGGTGTTCAACTTCGGCGACAACACCACCCTGACGCTGGACTACTGGAATTTCGACCAGGAAGACCTGGTGGACATCGACCCGCTGGAGCTGTTCCGCCAGGCGCTCACCGACCCGACGCTGATCTACAACTCGCGGCCGCGCCCCAGCAACGCCAACCAGCGCGTGCTGCCGCCGGGCGTGATCGGTATCGCCACCCGTGGCGGCCGCATCGGCGACCCGATCGACGACGTGCAGCTGCAGCTGATCAACATCGGCCAGCAGAAGACCGACGGCGTCGACGTGAGCCTGGAGCAGCTGTTCGACGAAACCAGCGTCGGCGAGTTCAAGGCCTATGTGGACGCCACCTGGACGCATTCCTTCGAGCGCAGCGAATCGTGCTCGCCGGGCAGCGTCAGCCCCCGTCGCGGTGCCGGCAACTGCGGCGCGGACGGCCAGCGGCTGTTCGAGAAGGTGGGTGAGTTCCGCTACCCCGAGTGGCTGGTCAACACCGGCGTGTCCTGGTTCAAGAACGACTGGAGCGCCAGCGTCTGGGCCAACTACGTGGATGGCTACTACGACGACGACGAACAGTCCAATGTGCCGGC
>JANNQY010000314.1:0-2376 GCA_031400995.1 Lysobacteraceae bacterium | reverse complement strand
GCGCTGGCCTTCAAGCTGCGCGGCGAGCCGCGGGTTGCCGTCACCTGCGTCGGCGACGGCGGCAGTTCCAAGACCGACACCAATGCCGCCATCAACTCCGCCGGCGCCTTCACCCTGCCGTTCGTGCTCTGCATCATCATCAATGGCTGGGCCATTTCGGTGCCGCGCAAGGCCCAGACCGGCGCCCAGACCCTTGCCCAGAAAGGCATCGCCGGCGGCCTGGACTGCGTGCAGGTGGACGGCAACGACATCATCGCCGTGCGTGCCGCCATGGACCACGCGCTAAAGCGCGCCCGCAACGGCCACGGCGGCAGCGTGCTGGAGTTGGTCACCTACCGCCTCTCCGACCACACCACCGCAGACGACGCCCGCCGCTACCGCGACGATGCCGAAGTGAAGGCGGCGTGGGAACGCGAGCCGATGTCGCGCCTGCGCACCTTCCTCATCAGCGAAGGCATGTGGAGCGAAACCGAAGAAGCGGCCTGGAAGGAGGAGTGCGGCAAACTGGTGGACGAAGAAGTGAACGCCTACCTCGACACCAAGGTTCAACCCGTGGAGGTGATGTTTGATTTCCTCTATGCCGAACTGCCCGCCGACCTGCAGGCGCAGCGCGCCGATGCCCTGAAGTGGGAGGGCCGCTGAGATGGCCGCCATCACCCTCATCGAGGCCATCACCCAGGCTTTGGCTTGGGAAATGAAGCACGACGAAACCGTGCTGGTGTTGGGCGAAGACGTGGGCATCAATGGCGGCGTATTCCGCGCCACTGCCGGCCTGCAGCAAATCTTCGGCGACCAGCGCGTCATTGACACGCCGCTGGATGAAACCACCATCGCAGGCCTCACGGTGGGCCTTGCCACGCAGGGCATGAAGCCCGTGGCCGAGGCGCAGTTCGACGGCTTCATGTACCCGATGATCGACCACATCGTCTGCCACGCGGCGCGCTTCCGCTACCGCACCCGCGGCCGGCTTACCTGCCCGATGGTGCTGCGCGTGCCCTGGGGCGGCGGCATCCGCGCGCCCGAGCACCACTCCGAAGCCAACGAAGCGATCTTCACCAACGTGCCGGGCCTGCGGGTGGTGATGCCGTCGTCGCCGCAGCGCGCCTACGGCCTGCTGCTGGCCGCCATCCGCGACCCCGACCCGGTGATCTTCTTCGAGCCCAAGCGCATCTACCGCCAGTACAAGGAAGAAGTACCCGACGACGGCGAGGCGCTGCCGCTGGACGTGTGCTTCGTGCTGCGCGAGGGCAGCGACGTCACCCTGGTCACCTGGGGTGCGCAGGTGAAGGAAACCCTGGAGGCCGCCGACAAGCTCGCCGCCGAAGGCATCAGCGCGGAGGTGATTGATGTCGCCACGCTCAAGCCGCTGGATTTCGACACCATCCGCGAGTCGGTGGCCAAGACCGGCCGCTGCGTGATCGTGCACGAGGCCGCCAAGACCGCGGGCTTCGGCGCCGAGATCGCTGCGCGGCTGGCCGAGGAATCCATTTACGACCTGGTGGCGCCCGTGGAGCGCGTTACTGGCTACGACACCCACATTCCGCTGTTCCGGCTGGAAATGAAGTACCTGCCCAGCGTCGAAAAAATCGTCGCCGCGTCCCAGCGCGCCGTGGCCGCCGGCTGAGGAGCCCCCGATGAGCGAGAAAAAACTGTTCCTGCTACCTGACCTGGGCGAGGGCCTGCCCGACGCCGAGATCGTGGAGTGGCTGGTGAAAGTAGGCGACGTGGTGCGACTGGACGAGCCGTTGGTGTCCATGGAAACCGCCAAGGCCGTGGTGGAAGTGCCGTCGCCGTTTTCCGGCACGGTGACGCGGCTGGCGGGCGCCGCCGGCGATGTCGTGCTCACCGGCAGCTGGCTGGCCGAAGTAGAGCTAGACCCCAGCCTCCCCCAGCGCGCCGATGCCCAAGACACCGGCCACTCCCACGCCCCCGCAGAAGCCAGTCCTGTGGAAGCCACGCCCACAGAAACGACGGCCACCGCGGCGGATGACGACGACGCAGGCACGGTGGTGGGAGCGATGCAATCCTCCAACGCCGTGCGGGTTGAGCAGGCGGTGGCCATCGGCGGCGTCAAGGCGATGCCCGCCGTGCGCGCGCTGGCGAAGAAGTTGAAGGTGGACATCAGCCGCGTTCCCGCCACCGGTGCCGGCGCCGTGGTGACGATGGCCGACGTAAAACAAGCCGCAGCGAATCCCGCCCTGCTCCCTCCCCCGCTTGCGGGGGAGGGCCGGGGGGGGGGCGCGGGCTTGCGGGGAGCACCCCCATCCCAGCCTTCCCCCGCAAGCGGGGGAAGGAGCGAAGCGGCGCTCGACACCGACGAGCCCATCCGCGGCGTGCGCCGCAACATGATCCGCACCATGTCCCAGGCCCACGCCG
>JANNQY010000313.1:0-7646 GCA_031400995.1 Lysobacteraceae bacterium | reverse complement strand
CCGGCAATCAGCGCGCCCATGTCGAGCGACAGCACGCGGCGGCCGCGCAGGCCCTCGGGCACTTCGCCGTTGATGATGCGCTGCGCCAGGCCTTCCACGATCGCGGTCTTGCCCACGCCGGGTTCGCCGATGAGCACGGGGTTGTTCTTGGTGCGCCGCTGCAGCACCTGGATGGTGCGGCGGATTTCCTCGTCGCGGCCGATCACCGGGTCGAGCTTGCCGGCCTCGGCGCGGGCGGTGAGGTCCAGGCAGTATTTTTCCAGCGCCTGGCGGTTTTCCTCGGCGTTGGCGTCCTGCACTTTCTCGCCGCCGCGCAGCGCTTCGATCGCCTTCTCCAGTGCTGCCTTGCCGGCACCGGCGGCTTTAAGCGCCTGGCCGGCGGCACCCTTGTCCTCCAGGCAGGCCAGCACGAACAATTCGCTGGCAATGAAGCCATCGCCGCGCTGCTGCGCCAGCTTGTCGCAGTGGTTGAGCAGGCGGCCCAGGTCGTTGCCCACGCTCACTTCGCCGGCTTGGCCCGACACCTTGGGCAGCTTGTCCAAGGCCTCGGCCAAGCGCTGGCGCAGCACCGCCGCATTCACGCCGGCCTGGGCCAGCAGCGGCAGCGTGCTGCCGCCGGACTGGTCCAGCAGGGCCTGAAGCAGGTGCGCGGGCTCGATCAGATTGTGGTCGCGGCCCACGGCCAGCGACTGGGCGTCGCCCAAGGCCTGCTGGAAACGCGAAGTCAGCTTGTCCATGCGCATGGGTCTATCCCCTGAATTGGGGCGGCGTGACGCCGCCCGCCTACCTTACGGAATGGCGGTCGGCGGGTGCTGATTCAAGTCAAACCAGGCGCCGGGTTCAGGCCTCAGCGGGGCTTGGGCACGAAGCGGATGGCTTGGCCACCGCCCGCTGCCAGCCGGATGGCCAGCGTGTCGGCAGCCGTCACCTCGCGCCGCTCCACCGCGAAATCGAAGGGCTGGGTGCGCCAGTGCGCGGCGTCGCCGTCGCGGTAGATTTCCGCGATGTAGGTGCGGCCCGCGTCCAGGAACGACAGCGGCACCGACAGCAGGCGGCCGTTTTCATCGGTCAGACTGCCCAGGAACCACTGCTCGCCGCCGCGCTCCTTGCGGGCGATGGTGACGAAATCGCCGACCTCGCCGTTGAGCACGCGGGTCTGGTCCCAGTCCACCGCCACGTCCTTGATGAACTGGAACGCGGCCGGCTGCTTGGCGTAGTTCTCCGGCAGGTCGGCCACCATCTGGATGGGGCTGTAGATCACCACGTACAGCGCCAGCTGTTTGGCCAACGTGGTCTGCACCGCCTGGCCGCGGCCCTGCAGGCTGACGATGCCCGGGGTGAAGTCCATCGGCCCGGAAAGCATGCGCGTGAACACCAGGTTGGGCTCGTGCTCGGGCGGGTTGGGCGGGTTGCCCCAGGCCGCGTACTCCATGCCGCGCGCGCCCTCGCGGGCAATCCAGTTGGGATAGGTGCGGCGCAGCCCGGTGTCCTTGATCGGCTCGTGCGCGTTCACCGAAATATGGTGCTTGGCGGCGGCTTGCACCACCCGCAGGTGGTGGCGCACCTGCCACTGGCCGTCGTGCCATTCGCGCAGCACCGGGCCGCCCACGGCGTCCTGGCGTTCGATCTGGCCGGCGTCGCAGACGTAGCCGGTTTTCACCTGGTCGATGCCGTGTTTTTCGTACAGCGCGAACGCGGCGTCGAGCTGGCGCTCGTAGTGGCTCACCGCGCAGCCGGTTTCGTGGTGGCCCACCAGGTGCACGCCCTGCGCCAGGCCGTGCTTCGCCAAGGCCTCGAGGTCGAAATCCGGGGTGGCGCGGGTGAAGTCGAAGTCCCAGCCGTTACCGAACCACTGGCCGTCCCAGCCCGGGTTCCAGCCTTCCACCAGCACGCCGCGGAAGCCGTTCTTGCCGGCGAAATCCAGATATCTGCGCGTGTTGGCGGTGGTGGCGCCGTGGCGCGGCCCGGTGGCCCAGGTCTGCAGGTCCAGGTGCAGCGACCACCAGACGCCGGCATATTTGGACGGCTTCACCCAGCTCACGTCGCCCAGCGCGTTGGGCTCGTTGAGGTTGAGGATGAGGTTGGACGACTGGTACAGCGCCGCCGCGCTGTCGGCGATCTGCAGAGTGCGCCAGGGCGTGTTGAACGGCGCCTGGCGCCGCACCTTCCAGCCTTCCGACGCGGGCGAGAGTTGCGCCTTGAAACGCTGGCCCTCAACCCGGCGGAGCCACATCGAGGAATAGTCCACCAGCGCCGCCTCGTGCAGCGCGATGTGCAGGCCGCCGTCGGTACGCAGGGTGATAGGCGTGTGCGCCTGGCCCACTTCGGCCAGCGGCGTGCGCTGGTACAGGTATTCGTAGCGGTTCCACTCGCCGGCCGGGATCCACCACGCGGT
Source organism: Lysobacteraceae bacterium (assembly GCA_031400995.1). Taxonomy (GTDB): domain Bacteria; phylum Pseudomonadota; class Gammaproteobacteria; order Xanthomonadales; family Xanthomonadaceae; genus Arenimonas. The sequence continues at coordinate 5,251 of JANNQY010000313.1, read as the reverse complement.
GGCAGGCGCGGCCACCACGAATTCGGTGAGCTCATCATCAATGATCACGTCGGTGAGCGCGGCCTGCTCCGGGAACTCGTAGCGAAAGCCCACGCCGTCGTCGAACACCCGGAACACCACGTCCAGCGCGCGCTTGGGCGCGATGGTTTCCACCAGCCGCACGCGCAGCTCGCGGTGGTGGTCGCGCACGAAGCGGCTTTCGCCCCAGGGCTGCTCCCAGGTTTCATCGTGGTCGCGGCTGGACTGGCTGGCCAGCACCAGGTTGCGCTCGAACTTCCCGGCGTTGCGCAGCAGGAAGCCCAGGCGCGAGGGCGAGATCACCTCTTCGCCGAAGCGCAGCACCCGGTAGCTGGCGCGGCCTTCGTCCAGGGCCACCTCCACCGACAGCACCTTGCCCGGCGAATCAATGCGCGCCACGGTTTCAGGCTTGGCCTGCGCGGGCAGCGCCAGGGCGAATACAAACAGGGCAGCGCAGGCGTTGCGAAGCATGGAAACCCTCCCGGTCCAGTGCTCCCTGAGCCTACCCAGTTGCCCGGGCCAAACGCCCTGAATACGTATGCGCTGGGCTCAGAGTGCGGCCAGGGCCGCCTTGGCGTCGGCGTTGTCCGGGTCGGCCTTGATCGAGGCCTGCAGCGAGGCCCGGGCCGCCGCGGTGTCGCCGGCATGCGCCTGCACCTGGCCCAGCCGGTACTGGGCGTTGGCCACGGTGGGCAGGTTGGGCGCCGGGGGCAGGCCCATGAAGGTTTTCAGCGCCGCGGCACCCGCGTCCAGGCGCTGGCCCGACAGCGCCGACGTGCGTCCCACTTGGTACCAGGCCATGGCGGCCTTGGGCTCGCGCTGGGTCCAGCTTTCAAACAGCGCGAAGGCGGCGTCCCACTGCTTGGTTTCCTGCAGCGCCACGCCGGCCGCCATGCGGTAGTTGGCGTTGTCGGGCTTGGCGGCGGACGCGGCGGCGTAGGCCTTGGCGGCTTCCGCAGGCTTCTTTTCGAACATGGCCAGCTGGCCCTGCGCGTAGTAGCCGCGCGGCGGGTCGCGCTTCAGTAGCTCCTGCACCTGTGCCTTCGCCTTGTCCACACTGCCGCCGGCGATGGCCGGTGCCTGCAGGTAGTACTGCACCAGCGAGCCGCGGGCATCGTGCAGGTTGGGGTCCAGCACCAGCGCGCGCTCGAAGGCGTCACGCAGCTTGGGCGCCATCATGGCCTGCGGCAGCATGCCCACCTGGCCGATGCGGGTGCCGTAGGCATTGCCCAGCCAGTAGTGCGCCTGCGCGCTGGCCTCGTCCAGGTCCACGGCCTCCTCGGCCGAATCCACCGCGTCCTCGGCCTTGCCCTGCTGCAGCTGCAGGCGCGCCATCAGGATGTGCGCGTCGGCGCTGTCGGGCTGGGTCTTGAGCAGGCCGGTGATAGCCGCTTCCGCGCGCGGGTCCTTGGCGACCAGCAGGGCGGTGGCTTCTTCAACCGTGGCGGCGACCGCCGCGCAGGGGACAACGAGCAGCGCGATGTTCAGCAGCAGGGGGGCAAGGCGCATGGCGGGCTCCGGTAGGGGTGGCGAACGATGGCACGCACCCATCGGCGCCGGCAGGTGCCCGAAGTCATGACTTTGCGCGCACGGCGCTCAGGGTTGGATCCAGGCCAGCGTGGCCATACGCCCGGTGCGGCCGTCGCGCCGGTGCGAAAAAAAGTGCCGCGCATCGGACAGCGTGCAGTCGCCGCCGCCGCTGACCTCCCGCACGCCCACGCTGGCGAGGCGCTGGCGTGCGAGCGCGTACAGATCCACGCGCCAGTGGCCTGTGCGCGTTGGCGTGAATGCCGACGCCGCCACAGCGTCGTGGGCTACAAATGCATCGCGCACTTCGACGCCCACTTCGTAGGCCGACGGGCCCGCGGCCGGCCCCAGCCACGCAATCAGCTGCGACGGCGGCGCGCGCATGGCAGCCACGGTGGCTTCCAGCACGCCCGCGGCCAAGCCGCGCCAGCCGGCGTGTGCAGCCGCCACTTCGCCGCCATCCCGCGCGGCGAACAGCACCGGCAAGCAATCGGCCGTGAGGATGGCCAGCACCACCCCGGGTTCGGAAGTGACCGCGGCATCGGCCTGCGGTTCGGGGCCGTCGTCAGCGCCGGCTTCAAACCGATGCACCGCAACGCCGTGTACCTGGTTGAGCCAGCGCGGCAGCGAAGGCAGCGCTAGCCATTCGGCCAGCAGGGCGCGGTTGCCGGCCACGTGGGCAGCATCATCGCCGCAGCGCAGACCGAGGTTCAGGCGATCGAAAGGCGGCTGCGACAGGCCGGGCCCGCTGCGCAGGGTGCTGAGCCCGCGCACGCCCGGCGGCGCCGGCCACTGCGCCTCACGCCAGGCCGGCGCGCTCATGCCGGCTCAGCCCTTGGCGGCGGCGGTGTCAACGCGCAGGTCCAGAAGCAGGCCCTGCATGTCTTCGGGCAAGGGCGATTCGGTGGTGATGGGCTCGCCGCTGACCGGGTGCATGAACGTGAGCTTTTCGGCGTGCAGCGCCTGGCGGCGGAAGCCCTGCAGGCGCGCCACCAGTTCGGGCGTGGCGGCCTTGGGCAGGCGGAAGGAGCCGCCGTAAAGCGGGTCGCCGATGATCGGGTGGCGGATGTGGGCCATGTGCACGCGGATCTGGTGGGTGCGGCCGGTTTCAAGCCGGCACTCCAGCACGGTGTGGGAGCGGAACTTTTCCCGCACCCGGTAGTGGGTGATGGCGTCGCGGCCGCCGCCTTCCTTGGCCACGGACATGCGCACGCGATCGGTGGGATGGCGGCCGATGGGCGCGTTGATGGTGGTACCGGCGACCAGCGTGCCCTGCACTACCGCCAGGTACTGCCGGTGCACTTCGCGGCCCGAGAGCTGCTCCACCAGCGAGGTGTGGGCGCGCAAGCTGCGCACCACCACCATCAGCCCCGAGGTGTCCTTGTCCAGCCGATGGACGATGCCGGCGCGCGGCAGCCCGGCCAGGCGCGGGTCGAAATGCAGCAGCGCGTTCACCAGCGTGCCGCGCGGGTTGCCGGCACCCGGATGCACCACCAGGCCTGCAGGCTTGTTCACCACCAGCACGTCCTCGTCCTGGTAGAGCACCTCGATCGGGATGTCCTCGGCCTCGGCGTCGGTCTCCACTTCGATGCGCACCCACAGCGTGACGGGCTCGCCGCCGCGCACGGCTTCCTTGGGTTTCACCAAGCGGCCGTCCAGCAGGGCATCGCCGGACTTCACCCATTCGGTAAGCCTGGAGCGCGAAAAATCGGGGAATAGCTCCGCCAGCACCTGGTCGAAGCGGCGCCCGGCCGAGGCTAGGGGGATGCTGGCTTCGAGCAGTTCGCGGTCGCTGTCGTCGGTTTCGGGCGGGATCTGGGGCTTCATGCGGGTCTCTTTTGGCCGGGATGGCCACGCCCCGTTCATGGAGGCGACAGCGGGCTTTCCGGTATTATCCCCGAACTCGCTGCCTCCAGCGCCCTGACCTGCCCTCCCGATGACCCGACTGACCGTCCTGCTGCGCGTTTTCCTCGTTTTGCTGCTGGTGGCCAGCTTGGGCGGCTGCCAAACCATGGGCAAGCTGTTCGGCGACAAGGAAGAGGAAACCGAGACCTTGCCGGTGGAGGAGCTCTACGCCGAGTCCAAGGGCTCGATGGATGGCCAGAACTACGACCGTGCGGCCCGTTACTACCAGCGCCTGGTGGCCCGGTTCCCCTACGGCGCCTACAGCGAGCAGTCGCAGCTTGAACTGGCCTTTGTGCAGTACAAGCAGGGCAAGACCGAGGAAGCCACCTCCACCATCACCCGCTTCATCCGCACCTACCCCACCCACGAACACATCGACTACGCCTACTACCTCAAGGCGTTGATCAACTTCGACCGCAGCTCCAGCGTGCTGCTGCGGGTGGCGCGCCAGGACATGTCGGCACGCGACCTGGGTGCCCCCACCCAGAGCCTCACCGATTTTGGTGACGTGGTGGGCCGCTACCCCAACAGCCCCTACGCCGAGGATGCGCGCCAGCGCATGATCTACCTGCGCAACCTGCTGGCCAAGCACGAGTACAACGTGGGCCTGTACTACTTGCGCCGCGAGGCCTACGTGGCGGCCGCCAACCGCGGCAAGAACCTGCTGCAGACCTATCCGCAGAGCGAGTACGACGGCGACGCCATTGCGTTGATGGCGGCCGCCTACACCGGCCTGGGCCAGGAAGAACTGGCCGCCGATGCCCGCAAGGTGCTTGAGCAGAACTACCCAGACCACGACTACCTGACGGGCAACAACTGGCCCGAAGGCCAGACCCTGCTCAACCGCCTGAACCCGTTCGACAACCCCGAAAAATAACCCCTTGTAGGAGGGACTTCAGTCCCGATGGCTTTACGCCAGAAGCATCGGGACTGAAGTCCCTCCTACACGAAGCGGGTGTCAGTCTTTCCAGGCGGAGGTAATCGGGTACCGCCGCTCCCGGCCAAACGCGCGGCGCGAAAGCTTGGGCCCAGGCGCGGCTTGGCGGCGCTTCCACTCGCTTTGGCGCACCAGCTTGAGCACGCGCGCCACCGTGTCTTCGTCGTAACCATCGGCGACGATCTCCGCGAGCGACAGCTCCTGGTCCACGTGGCGCACCAGGATGGCATCGAGCACTTCGTAGGGCGGCAGCGAGTCCTGGTCGGTCTGGTTGTCGCGCAGTTCGGCCGACGGCGCACGCGTGATCACCTGCTCGGGAATAGCCGGCGAGAGCGCATTGCGCCAGCGGCACAGCGCCTGCACCTCGGTCTTGTACAGGTCCTTGATGGGCCCGAACCCGCCGCACATGTCGCCGTAGATGGTGGCGTAGCCCACCGCGTATTCACTCTTGTTGCCTGTGGTCAGCAGCATGCCGCCGAAGCGGTTGCTCAGCGCCATCATCAGCGCACCCCGGCTGCGCGACTGCAGGTTTTCCTCGGCGATGCCGGGCGTGAGGCCGTCGAACATCGAGAGGGTATCCTTCGCGCCGGTCACCCGAATGAAGTAGCCGTCGGGATCGGCCGCATTGGCCGTCGCCAGCGAGGTGTTGGTACGCACCAGGATGGCGGGCCGGGGAGGCGTACGTCCGCCGCGAACCACCGAGGGGGCCGACACACCACCCTCCCGCGTCAGCGACCGCACCCGGTAGCCGTAGAGCGCCCCGGGCTGGAGATGGGAGTCGAGATGCCGGATCGTGCCGGCAGACTGCGGCACGTTGTCGACGATGGCCTCGAACTCACCCGTGTCCGGCCGGAAGCGAAAGTC
>JANNQY010000312.1:0-3799 GCA_031400995.1 Lysobacteraceae bacterium | reverse complement strand
CGCTGCCGGCGCCCACGCCGATGAACTGGGCCGATCGCCTGATCCTGCTGGGCCTGCTGGCCACCGTGGTGTGGATCGTCTGGGGCGTCACCGAGCGCCAGTACTACCTGCCGGAGCTGTCGGCGCAGTTCTTCGCGCTGGGGTTGTTCGCAGCGGTGTTGGCGTGGCTGGATAAACGCCTGAGCGCCAACGCGCTGGCCGAGGCTTTCACTGAAGGCGTGCGGCAGCTGGTGCCGGTGGCACTGGTGATCGCCGCGGCCAAGGGCATGCTGTGGCTGCTGGGCGGGTCCGACCCGCACCAGCCTTCGGTGCTCAACACGCTTTTGTTCGGCATGGGCCACGCGCTGAGCGACTGGCCGGCATGGGCGGCGGCACAGGGCATGTTCGTGTTCCAGTCGGTCATCACCTTCTTCATCACCTCGGGCTCGGCGCAGGCGGCCATCACCATGCCGCTGATGGCGGGGCTGGGCGACCTGCTGCAGGTTTCGCGCCAGGTTTCGGTGCTGGCCTTCCAGCTCGGCGACGGCATCGCCAACGTGGTGGTCCCCACGTCCGCGGTGCTGATGGGCGCCATCGGCGTGGCGGGCGTGGATTGGGCGACGTGGCTGCGCGCCATCTGGAAGCTGTTCGTGGCGATGATGTTGATGGCTTCTGCCTTCGTGGCCATCGCTGTAGGGATTGGGTATGTCTGAGCTGATGGTGCTGGTTCGGGACGCGGAGGTGTTCGCGCCTGAGCAGCTGGGCCGCCGTGACATCCTGCTGGCCGGGGGACGCATCGTCGCCATGGCCGCGCGCATCGATCCGGGCGCGGGGCTTTACGTTCGCATCGTCGAGGCGCGCGGGCGGCTGGCGGTGCCGGGCTACGTGGATTCGCTCGTGCACATCAGCGGCGGCGGCGGCGAAGGCGGCTTCGCCACCCGCACCGCGCCGCTGGCGCCGGAACAGGCGCTTGCGGGAGGCGTCACCACGCTGATTGGCGCCTTGGGCACCGATGACGTCACCCGTTCCCATGCCGACCTGCTGGCGTGTTGCCGCGCGCTGGCCGCAAAGGGACTCAGCGCGTATGCCCTGACCGGCAGCTACCGCGTGCCGGTGCAGACGCTCACCGGCAGCGTGCGTGACGACCTGGTGCTGATTCCCGACCTTATCGGCGTGGGTGAAGTGGCCATCGCCGACCACCGCGGCTCGCAGCCCACGGCGCACGAGCTGGCGCGCATCGCTGCCGACGCGCGCGTCGGCGGCTTGCTGTCCGGCAAGCGCGGCACCGTGCTGGTGCACGTGGGCGACAGCGCCGATGGGCTGGCGCTGCTGCACCAGGCCTGCGATGCGCACAGCGTGCCGCCGGGGCAGTTCCACCCGACGCATATCAATCGCCATCGCGGCCTGTTGGCCCAGGCCGCGGCCTGGACCGCGCGCGGCGGCAGCGTCGACCTCACCACGAGCACCAGCGCTGAGCTGCTCGACGCCGGCGAGGTTCCCGCGGCGCAGGCTTTGGCCGAACTGCTGCGCGCAGGCGTGCCGGTGGCGCAGATCAGCTTGAGCTCGGACGGCCAGGCCAGCCTGCCGCACTTCGACGCCGACGGCCGGCTGCTGGGCCTGGACGTGGCTCAGATTGGCAGCCTGCATGCGGCGCTGGTGTCCGCGGTGCGCGAGCAAGGCCTCACCCTGACGCAGGCGCTGCCCGCGTTCACCGCCACCCCGGCAGCCATCTGGGGATTGGCGAAGAAGGGCCGGCTTGAGGTGGGCGCCGATGCCGACCTGCTGCTGTTGGCGCCGGGAAGCCTGGCGCTGGAAGCGGTGTTTGCAGGTGGCCAGTGCCGCTTGGGCGGCTGACGCGGGTTTAGAGGATCCGGCGCAACGTGTCGTCGCGGCGCAGGAAGTGATGGTAGAGGCCAGCGGCGATGTGCAGGCCGATCACCCAATAAAAGAACGAGCCCAGGGTCTTGTGCAGGTCTTCGAGGGTGTGCGCCAGGGCGGCATCCGGCGCCATCAGCGCGGGCAGCACCCAGTCGGTGCCCGGGAGCCGCAGCGCCTTGCCGTCGGTCCAGGCGGTCATCAGGCCCATTACCGGCTGCGCTACCAAGAAGGCGTAGAGCGCCAGGTGCGCCAGCTTCGAAGGCCAGGCCTGCCACGCGGGCAGGGCCGGCGTGATAGGCGGCGCGCCAAGCGTGAACCGCAGCCACAGCCGCGGCACGACCAGGCTCAGCACCACCAGCCCGGCCCAGAAATGCGACTGAACCATGAGCGTCCGGGCCAGGCTGCCGCGTTCGAATTCGCCGCGGAACTCAATGGTCACATAGCCGACCAGCACCAGCAGGAACATGGCCCAGTGCAGGCGGCGCTGGGCGGTTGAATAGCGGGCGGGGCTGACGGGGTCGGTCATGGCGGCGGAATCCGGAGCGCTGTGCAGGCCGCGTGATTGTAAGCCAGGCCAAGCGGCCGCGGCAGGTTCCGCGCCGGGGGCTGGATTGGCCGCGCGGACACGCTAGCATCAGCGCATGGAAACCACGCTTGCCAGTTGGAACGTCAATTCACTCAACGTGCGGCTGCCGCACCTGGAGCAATGGCTGAAGATCCGCCAGCCCGACATCGTGGGGCTGCAGGAAACCAAGCTCGAAGACAGCCGATTCCCGGATTCGGCGCTGGCCGAGTTGGGCTATCGCAGCGTGTTCGCCGGGCAGAAAACCTACAACGGCGTGGCGATCCTTTCGCGCGCGCCGGCCAGCGACGTGCAGGTGGGCATTCCGGGTTTCGCGGACGAGCAGCAGCGCGCCATCGCCGCCACCGTAGGTGATTTGCGGGTCGTGAACCTGTACGTGGTGAACGGACAGGCCGTGGGCAGCGATAAGTACGACTACAAGCTGCGCTGGCTGGACGCCGTGCACGGCTGGCTGGCGTCGGAAATCCGCGCGCATCCGCGGCTGGTGGTGATGGGCGATTTCAACATTGCCCCCGATGCGCGCGACGTGCATGACCCGGTGGCGTGGAACGAGGACAGCATCCTCACCTCCACCGCCGAGCGCGCCGCGCTGCAGCGGCTGCTCGCCCTGGGCCTGCACGACAGCCTCCGCCTGCACAGCGACGAGGGCGGCCAGTTCAGCTGGTGGGATTACCGCGCCGCCGGCTTCCGGCGAAACCTGGGCCTGCGCATTGATCTATGCCTGGTAAGCGACGCGCTGAAGGCCGCCTGCACCGCCGCCAGCATCGACCGCGAGCCGCGCACCTGGGAGCGCCCCAGCGACCATGCCCCCGCCCTGGTCCACCTAACCACCTAGCCCAAAACAGGGGTCAGAGTACTATTTTGCCGCAAGCAAAATAGTACTCTGACCCCTGTTTTTTGAAGGGATCAGGGGCTTAGGCAGCGGGCGAGGAAATCGGCGCTCAGGCGGTAGCGGTGCAGCAGGTCGGCGCCCTGCAGGCCGTGCTTGGCGCCGGGGTAGGTCATCAGCTCGAAGGGCTGGCCGCGCTTCTGCAGCTCCGACATCAGCTTGGTGGAATTGCTGAAGAGCACGTTGTCGTCGGCCATGCCGTGGATCAGCAGCAGTTTCGAGCGCAGGCCGTCCAGGTGGGTGAACACCGAGGAAAGCCGGTAGCCCTCGACGTTGCGATCCGGGTGGTCCATGTAGCGTTCGGTGTAGTGGGTGTCGTACAGCGCCCAGTCGGTGACCGGTGCGCCGGCCACGCCGCAGGCGTAGTGGTCGCTGGCCTGCGCCAGCAGCATCAGGCTCATGTAGCCGCCGTTGGACCAGCCGTACACGCCGATGCGCGCGGGATCCACCCAGGATTGGCGGCGCAGGAA
>JANNQY010000311.1:0-2300 GCA_031400995.1 Lysobacteraceae bacterium | reverse complement strand
CGCCACAAAAACCGGGGTCATAGTACTAATTCGCCGGCGAGCCCCCGGCCTGTTGGCCTAGTAATGGCGGCGAATTAGTACTCTGACCCCTGTTTTTCCCTGTTTTTCCCTCAGCCTCGCAGGAGGGCCTGCAGGGCCACGGAAGCGCGGCGGAACTCGGACTCCAGTACGGCTACGGCAACGGCGGGGCGGGGCAGCACGCCCTGCCTGGCGCCCAGCTCGATGCGCTTGGCGGCGGCGCTCAGGGCCATGGCGCCTAGGTTGGCGGCGGCGGATTTCAGGGTGTGGGCGGGGGCCACCATCTTGCTCATGTCGTTGGCGTTCACGGCGGTTTCCAGGGCGCGCACGTGCAGTGGGGCGTCTTCCAGGAACAGGCGCACCAGGCTGGTGTACTCATCGCCCATCACGGCGCGCAGTTCGTCCACCACTTCGGTGGCAAGCACGGGCGGCGGGGCGTGGGTGGTTTCGCCGCGCAGTTCGGCCGAATAGGGCTCGGGGCGCGCCGGCGGTGGCGCGGGCGCGGGCATGGGCGCGGCAGGCCGCAGCATCGGGCTGCCGGAAGCGGCCACGGGCACGGCGGGCCGCGGCGGGAACGGAACGGTGGGGCGCGCGGGCAGGAACTGTGGATCCACCGGATCGGGACGCGGGGCGAGCGGTGCCGGCGGTGCCGGGCGCGGAATGGGCGGCGCGGCCACCGGCGGCAGCGGCTGACGAACTGGCGCGGCAGGCGCAGCAGGCGCAGCCGTGGGCCCCAGCGGCGGCCGCGGGGCCAAGGTGTCTGGCAGCCGCGCGGTAGGCGGCGAGGGCAAATCCGGCGGCATGGCGGCAGCCAGCGCCGTGGGCGACGCGGCCGACGCGCCCAAACCCACGATCTGCGCGCGCGCCTGCAGCCAGCGCGCCAGGGTGGCTTCCAGCAGGCGGCGGTCCACCGGTTTGGACAAATAATCATCCATGCCGGCGTCCAGGCATTTCTGGCGGTCACCGGCCATGGCGTTGGCGGTCATGGCGATGATGGGCAGGCGCGGCAGGCGGTTGGCGCCTTCGTACTTTCGCCATTCGGTGGACGCGGTGTAGCCGTCCTTCACCGGCATCTGGCAGTCCATCAGCACCACGTCGATGTTGCCGGCCACCATGCGCTCCAGCGCTTTCTCGCCGTTGTCGGCGGTTTCGCACTGCAGGCCCAGCAGGCCCACCAGGCGCTGGGCCACCATCAGGTTCACCGGGTTGTCTTCCACCAGCAGCACGCGGCCGCGCAGGCGGCCCGTCCGCGTCTGGGTGCCGTCGGCGTCATCGGCCACCAGTACGCGCTCGGGTACGGGCATCTGCAGATCCTCCGCTTTCTGTTGGGCCGCTTGTACACCCAGGAAATTGCTCAGCGCGCTGCGCAGCTCGGTGCTGCCAATCATGCGCGACAGCAGCAGGGCGTGCGGGCCCTGCACCAGTTCGTCGGCGATGGGTTCATCGCCCTGCAGGTAGGCCACGCGCAGGTCTTCCAGCTCGGTGGTGCGGCGCAGGTTGCGGTGCAGGGCGATGGCGGTGCTGCGCACGCTGGTCAGGTCCACCAGCAGCAGGTCGAAGCTCCAGTTGGCGCCGCGGCTGATGGCGCTGCGCAGCCGCACCAGGGCGTCTTGGGTGGTTTCGGTCTGGGTGAGGTGGGCGCCCCAGCTGGGCGCGTTCTGGCCCATGCGCTGGCGCAGCGCCTCGTCCGTGCTCAGCAGCAGCACGCGGGCGCCGTTGAGGTCGCTGCGCTGGCCCTGGATGTCGCCGGCGGCCTTGGTCAACGGCACTTCAAACCAGAAGGTGCTGCCGCGGCCGGGCTCGGATTCCACGCCGATGCTGCCGCCCATCAAATCTATGATGCGCTTGCAGATCACCAGGCCCAGGCCGGTACCGCCATACAGCCGCGTGGTGCTGGCGTCGGCCTGGCTGAAGGCACGGAACAGCTTGGCGTCCTTGGCGATGCCGATGCCGGTGTCAACGATTTCGAAACGCAGCTCGTGCTGGGTGCGGCTTTCCCCGCGCCGGGTGACGCTGAGGTTCACGCTGCCGCGTTCGGTGAACTTCACCGCGTTGCTGAGCAGGTTGGTCAGCACTTGGCGCAGCCGCACCGGATCGCCGCGCACGGCCAGGCGCACGGCCGGGTCCATCTGCAGGGTCAGGCGCAGGCCTTTGCTTTCGGCCGGCTTCTCCATCAGCCGGATTACCGAATCGAGCAGCTCGCGCAGGTTGAAGCTGGTGGTCTCCAGCGTCACCTTGTTGGCCTCGAGCTTGGAGTAATCCAGGATGTCGTCGACAATCCG
>JANNQY010000310.1:0-7669 GCA_031400995.1 Lysobacteraceae bacterium | reverse complement strand
TGAAAGAGATGTCGCCATGTTGTCGTGAATGTCAGCGAAAGCCACTTCCGGTTCGATCATCCAGAACTCTGCCAGGTGCCGGGTGGTGTTTGAATTTTCCGCGCGATAGGTAGGTCCAAACGTGTATGTCTGTGAGATCGCCATGGTTTATGTCTCAACTTAGAGCTGACCTTAAACGGTGAGGTTTGTCTCTCTTCCGAAGAAATCTTCTTTGAAGTTCAGGTTTCCTTGTTCATCTCGTTTAGGGTTCTTCAAATCCATGGTAGTTACACGGAACATCGCCCCCGCTCCTTCCGCATCCGAGCCGGTGATGATGGGCGTATGGATGTAAAAAAATCCCCGGTCATTGAAGAACTTATGGGTCGCAAAAGCCATGGCGTGACGTACACGCATGACAGCGCCAAATGTATTGGTGCGTGCTCTAAGGTGGGCAATCTCGCGCAAAAACCCTCGCGGCCGCCACCACGGCTTCAGCACAGCGCCTGAGCCTGGGCGAACGCGTCACCCAGCTTGAGAACCAGGCCAACGCCCAGAACCAGGGCGCCGGCCAGGCCAACCTCGAGACGCTCAACCGCATGGAGCAGCTGCAGGCCGAAGTGCAGTCGCTGCGCAACGCGGTCGAGACGCTCCAGAACGAAATCGAACAGCTCAAGCAGCGCAACCGCGAGCAGTACGTGGACCTCGACGGCCGCCTCGGCCGCTTGGAAGGCCGCCCTGCCGACGAGTCCGCCACCCCCGATTCCGCCGCCGCGCCCGCCGCGCCGGCCCCCCGTGACGCCGCGCCCGCCGCCGCGCAGGGTTTTGAAGATGTGTCCGAACCCGCCGCCTCGGCCGCCGCAGGCGCCGATGCGCCGGTGCCGACCGCCGCCGACCCGGCCGCCGAAGAGTCCACCTACCAGGCCGCGCTGGACGCGCTGGTGGAGCGCTTCGAGGCCGCCGATTCGGCCCGATTGTTCCAGGGCTTCCTGCGCGACTACCCGGCCAGCCCGCTGGTGCCCAACGCCTACTACTGGCTGGGCGAAAGCTACTACGTCACCCAGAACTACGACCTGGCCCTGGACGCGTTCCAGACCCTGCTCTCGCAGCATCCGGGCTCGCGCAAAGAGGCCGACGCCTTGCTCAAGCTGGGCTACAGCCAGATTGCCCTGGGCCAGCGCGACGACGGCGAAGCTTCGCTGCGCGACGTGACCGCCCGCTTCGCCGGCACCGACGCCGCAGGCAAGGCCGAAAGCCGCCTGCGCACGCTCGCCCTCGAAACCCGCTGATCCCGGCCCCGCGCCGGCTCCCGCCATGGACACCCCGGCCGCCGATCGCCTGCGCCTGACCGAGATATTCCTGTCGGTGCAGGGCGAGGCGCGCGCGGTGGGTTGGCCCACCGTGTTCGTGCGCCTCACCGGCTGCCCGCTGCGCTGCCAGTATTGCGACACCGCCTACGCTTTCCACGGCGGCGAGTGGTGGGGTATCGAAGGCATCCTGGCCGAAGTGGCGAAGCACGGCGTGCGCCACGTCTGCGTCACCGGTGGCGAGCCGCTGGCGCAGAAGCGCTGCCTGGCCCTGCTGGAAAAACTCTGCGACGCCGGCTACGAGGTGTCGCTGGAAACTTCTGGCGCCATTGATATCGCCGGCGTGGACGCGCGCGTAAGCCGGGTGGTGGATCTCAAGACCCCGGCCTCGAAGGAAATGCACCGCAACCGGCTGGAGAACATCCCGCTGCTCACCGCCCACGACCAGGTGAAGTTCGTGGTCTGCGACCGCGCCGACTACGACTGGGCCAAGGCCATGGTGGCCGAGCACGGTATCGTCGCGCGCTGCGAAGTGCTGTTCTCGCCCAGCCATGCCCAAGTGGCGCCGCGCGAGCTGGCCGAGTGGATCCTGGCCGATCGCCTGCCGGTGCGCTTCCAGATGCAGCTGCACAAGGCCCTGTGGGGCGACCAGCCGGGACGCTGAGATGAAGAAGGCCGTGGTGCTGGTGTCGGGCGGAATGGATTCGGCGGTAACGCTGGCGCTGGCGCGCGAGCAGGGATTCCTTTGCCATGCGCTCAGCGTTTCGTATGGGCAGCGCCACACGTCCGAACTGGCCGCGGCCGCGGAGTTGGCCATCAGCCAGGGCGCCGCCGAGCACAAGGTGGTCACCGTGGACCTGCGCAGCATCGGCGGCTCGGCGCTCACGGCCGACATCGCCGTGCCCGAGGCCGCCGCCGCCGGTATTCCCATCACCTACGTGCCGGCGCGCAACACCATCATGCTGTCCATCGCCCTGGGCTGGGCCGAAGTGCTCGGCGCGGATGACGTGTTTTGCGGCCTCAACGCGGTGGACTACTCGGGCTATCCGGACTGCCGGCCCGAGTTCGTGGCGGCTTTCGAGCGCTTGGCCAACCTGGCCACCCAGGCCGGGGTGGAGGGCCACGCGCTGCGCGTGCATGCGCCGCTGATCCGCATGAGCAAGGCGCAGATCGCGCTGGAAGGCCAGCGCCTGGGGCTGGATTTCAGCCGCACGGTGTCGTGCTACCAGGCCGATGCGCAGGGCCAGGCCTGCGGCCGCTGCGACGCCTGCCGCCTGCGCGCCGAAGGCTTCGCCACCGCCGGCCTGCCAGACCCCACGCGTTACGCCCCGCGGGCCTGATGCGTTAGAATTGCGACCCTGCGGGCCGTTAGCTCAGTTGGTAGAGCAGAAGACTTTTAATCTTTTGGTCGATGGTTCGAATCCATCACGGCCCACCACCTTCCCGCGAAACGATCAATGACCTCGTCCCGGGCGATCAATTGGGAGATGCGGGATGACGCCTTCGGCAACAGCAACGGAACTGGTGATCACCCGTCCGGATGACTGGCACCTGCATCTTCGCGATGGCGACATGCTGGCGCGGGTGGTTCCCGACACGGCGCGCCGGTTTGCCCGGGCCATCGTGATGCCCAACCTGGTGCCGCCGGTAACCACGGCCGAGCGCGCCCAGGCCTATCGCCAGCGAATCCTGGACGCCGTGCCCGCCGGGCTGCAGTTCGAGCCGCTGATGACCCTCTATCTCACCGACGACACCACGCCGGTGCAGATCGCCGACGCCAAGGCCAGCGGCTGCGTGCATGCGGTGAAGTGGTACCCGGCCGGCGCCACCACCAACTCCGATTCCGGCGTCACCGATATCCGCCGCTGCGACGCGGCGCTGGCGGCCATGCAGGACCTCGAGCTGCCGCTGCTGCTGCACGGTGAAGTCACCGAAGCCTCGGTGGACGTGTTCGACCGCGAGGCCGAGTTCATCGAACGCCACCTGCGCCCGCTGATCGCGCGCTTCCCGCGCCTGCGCCTGGTGTTCGAGCACATCACCACGCGCCAGGCCGCGCAGTTCGTGGCCGCGGCGCATGAGGGCGTGGCGGCCACCATCACCCCGCACCACCTGCTGCTCAATCGCAACGCGCTGTTCACCGGCGGGCTGCGGCCGCATCACTACTGCCTGCCCGTGCTCAAGCGCGAAGAGCATCGGCAAGCGCTGGTGGCTGCGGCCATCAGCGGCAGCCCTAAATTCTTCCTGGGCACCGACAGCGCGCCGCATGCGCGCGGGGCCAAGGAATCCGCCTGCGGCTGCGCCGGTGTCTACAGCGCGCCTGGGGCGATCGAGCTGTATGCGGAGATCTTCGAGCAGGCCGGCGCACTTGACCGGCTCGAAGCCTTCGCCAGTTTCTTCGGCCCGGATTTCTACCGCCTGCCGCGCAATACCGACACCGTCACGCTCAAGCGCGAGGACTGGCAAATGCCTGCGCAGTTTGGCGACGGCGCCGATGCGCTGGTGCCATTCCGCGCGGGCGAACGCATGCCGTGGCGACTGGCCTGAGGCCAGCAGCACCCCGCCTGCGGCGTCAAACCCGCACGATGCAGCGCAAGCCCAGGTGCGAAGTGGAGGTGTCCAGCGGCTGGGCCATGCGCGCCGCGGGGCGGTAGCGGCGGCAGTAGTTGGGCGCGCACAGGTGCGAGCCGCCCTTCATCACTTTGCGCGGTATGCGGATGGGCTGGTTCGGGTCGTTGCTGGCGTCTTGCGCGGCGCCGCGCGGGTTGCTGGGGATGCAGCAGGCTTTGGCTTCCGGTTCGGCATGGCGGCTGCTGTACCAGTCGGTGGTCCACTCCCAGACGTTGCCGATCATGTCGAGCAGGCCATAGGCGTTGGCGGGATAGAAGCCGACCGGGGACGTGCCCGTGTGGCCATCCTCGGCGGTGTTTTGCCAGGGGAACTCGCCCTGGAACGTGTTGGCCATGTGCTTGCCGCCGGGCGCAAGTTCAGCCCCCCATGCGTACTCGGTATCGCCACACGCGCCGCGCGCAGCCCATTCCCACTCGGCCTCGGTGGGAATGGCCTTGCCGGCCCAGCGTGCGTAGGCTTCCACATCGACATAAGCAAGATGCACGACCGGATGGTCATCAAGGCCCTCTAGGGTGCTTCCGGGCCCATGCGGCTGCCGCCAGTTTGCACCGGCCACGAAGTTCCACCATTCGTAGTGATTGCGAAGATCCACCCGGTGCGCGGGCGGCACGAAGACCACCGAGGCGGGCACTAGCAGCGCCGGATCCGCGCCTGGATAGTCTTCGGCGCGAGGGGGGATTTCGCAGAAGGTGACGTACCCGGTGGCCTCGATGAATTCGCGGAACCGCGCGTTGGTAACGGGGGAGACATCCATCCAGAAACCGTCCACTTTCACTGGGTGTGCCGGTGCCTCTTCGGGATAGTGGTGGTCGGACCCCATGCGGTAGTCGCCCGCGGGGATCCAGACCATGCCAGGGTACGGGGGGTCGCGACTGTCGGCAGCATCGGTTGGGGTCATGGTTTCTTTTGTCACGGTGGTGTTCGTGGGCTCGCCTGGGGCGGCATCGCGTATCGTAACAATTGGTGCCTCCAGGTGGTCGCGGTGGCACTGGCTTTTAGCCTCCCGCAGCGGCTGTTTTCCCGACATGAGACCTGAGGGCAAGCACAAACGCAAAACGTGGTCCCTGGCGGTCACGTGGTCCCCGTTGGCGGCCGCCGAATCGCGACCCGCGGGCCGCCGTGAGTAGGTCCAAAGCCCTATGGCGCCGGGCCGCCACGCCGAATAACCTGACAGTTGCGGCAAGGGTGATCATCGCGATTTTGCAGCGTATCTGACCCAGTTTTGCACTTGCAACCAACCGGCACCCTGCGGGGGTGTAGTCATCAACCCGGGCCACCGAGCGGGCCTGCCATCACCACCAAAAGCGGAGACGCACCATGGCAAAGAAGAAACCAAACATCCTGATCCTCTGGGGTGATGACATCGGCCAGTTCAATGTCAGCGCCTACAACCGCGGCATGATGGGCTACAAGACGCCCAACATCGACAGCATCGCCAACGAAGGCGCGCTGTTCACCGACTGGTATGGCCAGCAGAGCTGCACCGCGGGTCGCGCGGCATTCATCACCGGGCAGTCGCCCATCCGAACCGGCCTGACCAAGGTCGGGCTGCCTGGCGCGCCGGAAGGCATGAAGATCGAGGACCCCACCATTGCGGTCCTGCTCAAGGCGCAGGGCTACGTGACCGGCCAGTTCGGCAAAAACCATCTCGGCGACCGTGACGAAATGCTGCCGACTAACCATGGTTTCGACGAATTCTTCGGCAACCTCTATCACCTCAATGCCGAAGAAGAGCCGGAAAACCCCGACTATCCAAAAGAGGCGGACTTTCCGAACTTCAAGAAAAAATTTGGCCCGCGAGGCGTCATTCACAGCTTCGCCGGCGGCAAGATCACCGACACAGGTCCGCTGACCAAGAAGCGCATGGAAACCATTGACGAAGAGGTCAATGTCAAAGCAATCGACTTCATGGAACGTGCAGCGAAGGAAGACAAGCCGTTCTTTCTATGGTGGAACTCTACCCGCATGCATGTGTTTACGCACCTCAAGCCTGAATCGGTGGGAAAGACGGGTCTAGGAATCTACGCCGACGGCATGGTCGAGCATGACGGTCACGTTGGCCAGATGCTCGACAAGCTGAAAGAACTTGGCTTGGACGAGAACACCATCATCATGTACTCGTCTGACAACGGCGCCGAAGTCTTCACCTGGCCCGACGGCGGCACCACCATGTTCCGGGGTGAAAAAAATACCCCTTACGAGGGTGGCTACCGTGTCCCCTGCCTTGTCAAGTGGCCCGGCACCATCAAGCCTGGCACGTTGGTGAACGACATCGGTGCGCACGAGGACATGCTGACCACCATCCTAGCTGCTGCCGGCGACACCACGGTCAAGGAGGATCTGTTGAAGGGGCGCGCGATCGGCGAGCGGAGCTACAAGGTCCATCTGGACGGCTACGATCTCGGCCCTGCGCTAAAGGGCGATGCCGCCTGGCCTCGCAAGGAGTTCCTGTATTGGACTGATGATGGCAGCGTGGCCGCATTACGCTATGGCAACTGGAAGGTGTCCTTCCTGAAGCAAAACGGGCATGGCCTGCATGTTTGGCTGCAGCCGTTTGAAGAATTGCGTGCACCGATACTGACCAACTTGCGCATGGATCCTTTCGAGCTTGCGCAGGATGTGGCAATGGACTACGGGCGTTTTTTCATTGAACACATGTTCATGTTCGCGCCCGCGGCGGGAGGCGTGGCCAACTGGCTGCAGAGCTTCAAGGAATTCCCGCCGCGCCAGAAGCCGGGCAGCTTCAACCTGGACCGCGTGATGGAAGCAGTGACCAAATCCAACGGCGGCTGATGCACGGCATGTAAAGACAATCCCGCGGGGTGCCCCGGCATCTCGCGGGATTTTTCTTTTGGAGGCAACCCAGGCGATGGCGGCCAGAAAAAAGCTGGATGCCGGTGGGCCGCGCCGGGGCTAAAGCGCCACGCTGACGCTGACGCTGCCAAACACCGGGCGTTCTTCCTGGCCCTGGAATTCGCGCGTGCGTCCCACGACCGCACCGCCGATTTTCCAGCGGCCGCGGGTGGCCGCGATGCCTACGCTGAGGTCGGCCACGGCTTCGTCTGCGTCCACGCTGTGGCTGTCCTTCCAGGTGTTGCCGTCCAGGGTGATGTCCTGCAGCACCCAGCGCGCATCGATGCTGGAAAAAAAGTGCCAGGCCCAGCGGCTGCCGTCGAAGGACTGCGCGCTGGGCGCGCGGTTCTCACCGGCCGGGCGCTGCGGGTCGGTGCCGAAATCGTCCGGCAGATGCTTGCCCCAGCGCACTTCGGCGCCGGCGTTGGCGAAGGTGGCCAGGTTACCCAAGCTGCCGCCGGCGTGGCTGGTGAGGTCCCAACCCCAGCCGTTGTTGCGCTCCTCGCGCCGCAGCCGCCAAAGCCGCTCGTGCTGCACTTGCACCAGCACCTCGTCGCGCAGCTGGTTGTCCCAGCCCTTGAAACGGGGGCGGCCGAAGATGCGGTGCACGGTGTCCTGGGACCACTCGCCAGCGGCGGACGGCCCCACCATGCCCAGCCGCAGCTGGGTGGTGGCCAGGTGGTCGCCGCGACGGCTGTTGGCGCCCACGCCCAACATCAGCACGCCGGCGTAAGGCCGGTCGTCCAGGATCAGGTCGGCTCGGGTGCCGTCGGTGGGTGTGTAAATGCCCTGGCTGGCGGTCAACATGAGGTTGCGCTGCTGCGCGCCGTTGATCTGCAGCCAGCCCAGTCGGCCATCGAGCCAGCGCACCAGCGCAGGGCCGCAGCTGTCGCCCTCGAACGTGG
>JANNQY010000309.1:0-2390 GCA_031400995.1 Lysobacteraceae bacterium | reverse complement strand
AAGGTTTTTTCATGAAGTCGTCGGCGCCGATGCGGTGCACGTAGAACTCTTCGGTGGCCTGTTCGTTGCCGCTGATCATTATCACGGGGATCTCGCGGGTCAGCGGGTCGCGCCGCAGCTGGCGCAGGGCCGCGAAACCGTCCATGCCGGGCAGCACGATATCGAGGAAAACCAGCTCGGGCGCCTGCGCGCGAGCAATCGCCAGGCCAGTCTCGGCATCCGCGGCTTCCAGCACCTCGTAGCCGTTCTGCCGCAGCATCCGCGACAGCAGCGCGACGATGGTGGCGGAATCGTCGATCACCAGCATCCGGGTGCCGCTGCGGGCATTGCTGCGCAGCTTGGCCCGGCGCTCGGTACCCGTGGTGCCGGTGGTGCCGGCGGTGTCGTCGCTGCCTCCGTCCGCGGCGGGGCGGGCCACCGGGGCCGGGCCCCAGCCAAAGAGCTGCTTGATCTTCGCGTATAGGTCCAAAAGGCCGCTCCCCGGCGCACATCAGCGGCTAGTGTCCACGCCCTGACGGCGGCTGGCAATGCGCCGGGCTGGACTTCCCTGGCGCGCACGCGCAGTCTGCCGGCCCACCTACCCAACCCGCCGGAGCGTCCGTGGCCCCCAAATCCACCGTTTACAAAGCCACGCTGCAGGTCAGCGACATGGACCGGGGCTACTACGGCGGGCACGATCTGGTGCTGGCGCAGCACCCCTCGGAAACCGACGAGCGGCTGATGGTGCGGCTGCTGGCGTTTGCGCTATATGCCGATGAGCGCCTGGAGTTCGGCCGTGGCCTGAGCACGGACGATGAGCCGGATCTCTGGCGCAAGGACCTCACCGGTTTGGTGGAGCAGTGGATCGAACTGGGGCAGCCGGATGAATCGCGCCTGCGCAAGGCCTGCGGCCGCGCCCGCGAGGTGGTGCTGCTGACCTACGGCGGCCGCGGCGCCGACCTGTGGTGGGAGAAAAACGAAGCCGCCCTGGCGCGCTGCCGCAACCTCACCGTGCTGGATGTCAGCGCCGCCGACAGCCAGGCGCTGGCCGCTATGCTCAAGCGCGGCATGGACCTGCAGGCGCTGGTGCAGGACGGCGTGGTGCAGCTGATGGAAGGCGACGCCAGCCTTGAAATCACCCCGAGGCTGCGGCGTGGGCCGGGCTAGTCCAGCGACTTGGACTCGGCGGTGCCCAGCATGGTCGGCGTCGGTTTCTGGCGCGTGTGCGGCACAAGAAGCGGATGTGCGAATACGCCAGCGAGAATGATCGCAACGCCGGCGTAGAACATGCCGCCCAGTTCGCGCTGCTCGTCCAGCAGCAGCACCGCCAGGACGATGGCGTAAATGGGCTCCAGGTTCACCGCCAGTTGCGCCGAGAACGCGCTCAGGTGGCGCAGTGCCACCAGCGACAGCGCGAACGGCAGCAGCGTGCAGGCCATCGCCAGCACCAGCAGCAGCAGCGCGTCCTGTTGGCCTGGCAGCATCAGCGGCGAACCAAACCAGGGCAGCAGGGGCGCGCACAGCGCCAGGAACAGCGTGCCTGCCCCCAGTTCCACGCAGGTCACCGTGAGTGGGTCGGCGCGCTCGACATAGCGCTTGTTCAGGGCGCCGAACAGCGCCACGAACACCGCAGACACCGTGCCTACCGCGATGCCCCAGCGCATGCCCGCTGGCACGCCGCCCACCACCAGCGCCACGCCCGGCACCACCGCGACGCCCAGCAGCAGTTCGCGCGGATCAAAGCGCTTGCCGGTGACCCAAGGCTCCACCATCGGCACGAATACCGTGGCCAGCGCGATGCACGTGACCGCCACCGAAGCATTGGCGAGCTTGATGGCGCCGTAGAAAGTGAGCCAGTGCAGCGCCACCAGCGCACCGATGCCGGCATAGGCGCCCAGCAGCCGCGGCGGCAGCGCGCGCATCCCGCGCCAGACGCGCGGCACCAGCAGCAGGGCTACGGTGACCATGCCCATGCGCCACACCACCAGCGCCATCGCCGGCAGCGTGATGGCTTTGCCCAGGATGGCGGTGAAGCCCCAAAGCAGCACGCAGAAATGCATCTGCCAGTGGGCCTTGGTGCGCGGCGTCATGGCACCGCTCCGGCCTGCGCTGCCAGCGCGCGTTTGCGCTCGGGTGGCAGCTGCTTGATGGCGTATTCGGCCTTCTGGGCGCTGGAGCGATCAGGGTAGGGAAGTTTTGCCAGCAGCTGCCGCGGCGGGTGCGAACGCGTGTAGCGAGCGCCCTTGCCGGCGGCGTGCTGGGCGTAACGCTTGTCCACGTCCACCGCGACTCCGGTGTACAGGCTGCCGTCCTGGCATTCGATCAGGTACACGAACCAGCCCATGTCACTGCAGGCTCACGGCGATGCGGCGCCAGTCGTCGCGCACCTGCGCGCAGTCGCCGCCGCCCAT
>JANNQY010000308.1:0-5327 GCA_031400995.1 Lysobacteraceae bacterium | reverse complement strand
GATCGCGTCGCCGACACCTTGATCCAGTATGACCAGACCATCATCGAAGTGGCCGGCCACACCGACAGCAAAGGCACCGAGGAATACAACCAGCGCCTGTCGGAGAACCGTGCCAACGCCGTCGGCAACTTCCTCGTCCAGCGCGGCGTCAACCGCGAACGCCTGATCCTCACCGGCGCCGGCGAGACCCGTCCGGTGGCCAGCAACGAAACCGAAGAAGGTCGCGCCCAGAACCGCCGGGTGGAGATCACCCTGGTGCCGATCCGGTCCTGAGCCGGGCTAGCGAAAACTACGGCGCCCGGAACAGCGCGTTGTAGTCGAACCGCCGACGCTTGCGCGCCTTCAGGCCCGCGGCGTCCGGGTGGCGGGTGTTGATCACCAGCACGGTTTCCTCGGGCGCGATCACCGACGGCACCTCCAGCAGCGCGCTGCGGCCCTCCCGATACCAGGCCGAGCCCACTTCGATGGAGTCCACGCCGGCAGGGATGGCGTCCCAGCCCACCGGCAGGCGCGACGCCGGCCAGCGTTCGCGCTGGTGCCAAACCGCGTCTTCAATCTCGAGGGCCACCACGTAGCGGTTCTGCGGCAGGCCGCGGTCGTCGATGTGGGCAGCGGTTTCCAGCACGGCCATGGCCAGCGTTGGCGCTGCGTACAGCACGAACTCGCCGGCAGCATTCCAGCGTCCCGGGAAGCGCGCCGCGCCGGCACCGCTGATGTCGTCGGCCTTGTACAGGCGCGTGCTGGCGCCGATCCTCAGCAGGATCACAGGTAGGCGCCGCTACCAATAGCTCCCAGCACGCGCTTCACCGATTCGCGCCCGGTGGGCGTGTCCATCAGGTCGGAGGGTTTGCGGCCGCCCAGCGCCGGCTGCGGGCGCTGGATCCATTCGCCCACCCAGCGTCCGGCGTCGAAGCCGGCCGCCTGCTTGGCGTCCACCAGGTCCTCGGCCAGGTTCACCAACTCGGCCAGGCCCAGCACCGCCTGGCCGGCCGCGCCCGCGAAGGCGCTCTTCTCGCTGATCTTCTTGGCGAACGTGGATTTGGGCACGCCCACGATCCGCTGGAATTCGCCCGCCGTGCTGCCCATTTCCTTCATCACCGTCACCACCATTTCCGAAGGGACGCCCTCGCGCTCGGCGCGGACGCGCAGCTCGAAGCCCGCGTCCTTGAGTGTGCGACGGAAGGCCTTGAACGGGCTTGCGACGTTGCCGCGCGCCGCGGTAGGCAATGCCTGCGCGGTAGCGGCAGATTTCACCGACACCGGTTTGCTTGCCGAAGGGTTGCCGGCCATGTGCACGTACTCCTTGGTCCCAATGTGTTCAAGTCTAGTCCAGAAGTGGACAAGTTGCCACCCCATGACTTCCGGCCCTTTGCATGCCGCCGGGTTTTGTTCTACAACTGTAGTACGACACGCGTAGTAGAGACCGCCATGGACCCGCACCCCGACGATATCGCCCTGAGTGACCTGCAGCTGGACGTGATGCGCGTGCTCTGGCGCGGCGAAGCCAGCGTGGCCGACGTCGCGGCGGCGCTATCGGCCGAACGAGGCCTGGCCCACACCACGGTCGCCACGGTGCTCACGCGCTTGGCCAAACGAGGTGCCGTGGCCCTGCGCCGCGACGGCCGCCAGCTCTACTATCGCGCCCAGGTGAGCGAACCCCAGGTACGCCGAACCATGGTGGGCGACCTGATCCAGACCCTGTTCCGCGGCGACTCGCAGGCGCTGCTCGCGCACTTGGTGAGCGAGCGCGAACTGGCCCCAGGCGACCTGGATCGCGTGCGCGCGCTCCTGGCTCAGCCCGAAGCCAAGGACACCGAGCGATGAGCCCGCTGGACCTGGCCGCGTCCTACCTGGCCACACTAGCGCTGCACGCCAGCGTGCTGTTGGGCACGGTTTGGCTGGCTGAACGCTACGGCTGGCTGCGCCACCCCGGGCTGGCCGAACTGGCGTGGCGGATCGCGCTGCTGGGTGGGCTGGTGTCGGCGGCGATCGCCACCGTTCCCTGGCCAACCCGCGCCGATGCGTCGCCGGCGCAGTCCTGGGTCGCTGTGGCCGCGCCGTCTAATTCGACGGCGGCCGCAGGCGTGGCCCCGGACAAGGCCGCTCTGGCCACCGCGCCCATGGCGTCGTCGCTAGCCCCGGCGCCCGCGGCCGCTCCAGCCAACGACGGCGGCACCCTTGCCTTGCCCGAAGTCGTGGCCGGCCTGGCCCTGCTGCTGTGGTGCCTGGGGCTGGCCCTGGGCGCGCTGCGGATGCTTTGGCACGCGCTGGTGGTTCAAGTCCTGGCCTGGCGACTGCGGCGCCGCAGCCTGCCCGCGACCGACGGCCTGCACCAGATCAACCGGCAGCTGGCGCAAACCCTGGCCATCCCGGCGCCGGCGCTGCGCGTGTGGGGCCGGGCCAGCAGCCCGATGGTCCTGCCCGGCGGCTGCGTGCTGCTGCCGGCCTGGGCCTGCCAGCTGCAGCCAAGCCAGCAGCGCGCGCTGCTGGCGCACGAGCTCAGCCACGTGGCGCGCCGCGACCCCACTTGGCGCATCGTGCACCGCCTCGCATTGCTGCCGCTCTTCTTCCACCCGCTGGCGGCGCATGCCTGCCGGCGCCTGGACGACCTGGCCGAAGACGCCTGCGACGCCCGCGCGGCCCAGCTGGTGGGCAGTGGCCGTCCCTTGGCCGAATGCCTGGCCGCCTGTCTTTCCCACGCCGGCGCCGCCGCCGGTCAACCCGCGTTTGCGGTGGCGATGGCCGGTGACGCCGGCACCGTCGTGCGCCGCGTCCGAAACCTCCTGGAGAACTCCGCCATGTCATTCACCCCCGTGTCCCCGGCCTTGCGCCGCACTGCGCTTGCCGCCGCCCTGGTGGCCGCCATCGTCCTGCCGGGCATTGCCGTCACCACCACCGCCGCCAGCGACCTGGCCGACAGCA
This sequence comes from Lysobacteraceae bacterium, assembly GCA_031400995.1. Classification (GTDB taxonomy): domain Bacteria; phylum Pseudomonadota; class Gammaproteobacteria; order Xanthomonadales; family Xanthomonadaceae; genus Arenimonas. Next base: position 2,405 of record JANNQY010000308.1, on the reverse strand, counting down.
TCGTCAGCCGCATGGACCTCAACGGCCGCACCCACTACAGCCATAAGTCCAGCAGCCCCGGCTACAAGCTGGTGCTGGACGTCTATAACACCGTGGAATTCAACGACGCCGAGACCGACGTGGTGCGGCTGGGCAAGGGCGCGCGCCTGGAGCTGGTGGAAGACCGCGACGGCGTCAAGCGCGAGATCAAGATCTACGGCAAGGACGGCATCATCCAGCGCCGCTACAAGGTGGACGGCGACGAGCGCCCGCTGGATGCGGAAGGCCGCGCCTGGTTGGCCACCACCCTACCCAAACTGATGCGCGACACCGGCATCAACGCCGAGGCGCGCAGCACGCGCATCCTGGCCAAGGGCGGCGTGCCCGCGCTGCTCGACGAGATCGCCTTGATCCAGTCCGACAGCGCCCGCGCCACTTACCTGGGCCTGCTGTTCTCGAAGGCACAGCTCGACGACGCGCAGGTGCAGCGTGCGCTGCAGTTGGCCACAGACATCGACTCTGATTACGAGCTGCGCCGGGCGCTGCAGGAAGGCCTGACGCGGCAAACGCTGTCAACGGCGCGGCAGAACCAGCTGCTGATGCTGACGACGCAGATAGGTTCGGACTTCGAGCGCGCCGAGCTGTTGATCACCTTCGCCGACACACTGCCAGTGCAGGACGCGGTGGCGCCGGCGTGGCGCGAAGCTATGGATGGCATCAGCGGCGATTTCGAACGCCGTCGGGTGCTGGAAGCGCTACTGGCTTCGGGCCGCGACAGTGCCGATGCCGGCCTGCTGGTACTGGAGCTGGCCGAGGGCATCGACTCCGACTTCGAGCTGCGGCAGGTGCTGGAGAAGGCTGCCCGGCACGCGCGCCTCGGGCCGACGGTGCTTGCGGCCTTCGTGCAGCGCAGCCGCGACATCAGTTCGGATTTCGAGCGCCGCGAGGCCCTGGTGGCCTTGCTCAAGGCCGGGCCGGTGGATGCTGCGGTTGCCAACGCCACGCTGGACGCGATGTCGGGAATCGGCTCGGACTTCGAGACGCTCCAGGTGCTGGAGGCGCTGGCGGCCACCATGCCCAATGACGCCGCCCTGCTAGCCCGCTACCGCCAGGCCGCCCGCGGCCTGGATGACTTCGAGCGCGGACAGGCCGAGAAAGCGCTCGACCGCTTCGCCTCGTAAAAACAGGGGTCAGAGTGCTATTTCTCACGCACTGAGACGGCAGCGGCCGACGCCCATCTGCGTAGGCCGCTGGTTCCGGAGTTTCATTTCGCCGAGCAAACTGCACCTCACTTTGTGGAGTGCGACATGCCCAGAAAGAGACGCCTGGACTTCCCGCGAATCGCGCAGCACATCATCCAGCGCGGCAACGATCGCAAGCCGTGCTTCTTTGGCGCCGACGACTGCCGCCACTATCTGGGCGTGCTGCGCGAGATGTCGCTTCGCCACGACTGCGCCATCCACGCCTACGTCCTGATGACCAACCACGTGCACCTGCTGGCGACGCCGCAATCGGCGGGTGCAGTGGGCCGGATGATGCAGGGCGTTGGCCGCAACTACGTTCGCCACGTGAACGACCGGCTGGGACGCACGGGCACGCTCTGGGAGGGCCGCTACAAGGCGAGCCTGGTCGACAGCGACCGCTATGCCCTGGCCTGCATCCGCTACATCGAGCTCAACCCCGTGCGCGCCGCAATGGTCGCCGAGCCGGTCGACTACCCTTGGTCGAGCTGCGCCGCACATGCGCTGGGCCATTCGGACGCGCTGCTCTGCGCGCATCCTTGTCTTGAGACACTGGGCACCGATGGCGCCGGCCGTCAGGCCGCATATCGCCGACTGCTGGCGTTGCCCCTGTCCGTCGAACTCCTTACCCAGATCCGAGCGCACGCCCAGCGTCAGCGCGCCTTCGGCTCACCGCAGTTCCAACAGGACCTCGCAGACCAACTCGGCCGGCCGGCCGGATTGGGCCGGCCGGGCCGACCCAGGCGTGAAGCCCTCAGCCCGGAAAAGGTACTCTGACCCCTGTTTTCCAGGCCGCCAGCAGCTCTGCTTCGCGGGTCTTGGCCTTGGCGAAGTGCGCTTCCTTGACGTGGCCGTAGCCGCGGATGTGCTCGGGCACCGAGGCGATTTCGGTGGCCAGGTCCACGTTGCCGTTGTCCAAGGTGGCCAGCAGGTTTTCCACGGTGTGCGCGTAGTCGGTGATCAGCTGGCGCTCCATGCGTCGCTCGTCGGTCTTTCCGAACAGGTCGAAGGCGCCGCCGCGCAGGAACTTCAGGCGCTTGATCAGCTTGAAGGCGGTGAAGATCCACGGCCCGAACTCCTGCTTCAGCAAATGCCCGTCGGCGTCGCGCTTGGAGAACATCGGCGGCGCGAGGTTGAAGTGGATTTTGTAGTCGCCGTCGAACTGCTTTTCGATGCGCTTGATGA
>JANNQY010000307.1:0-2278 GCA_031400995.1 Lysobacteraceae bacterium | reverse complement strand
GATCGAGCACGTCGGGGTAGCTGCGGCCGCTGTGGCGCAGGCGATACACCAGTTCGTCCAGGCGGCGCAGGGCCTTGGCGTAGGCCTGCGGCTCGGACGGATCGGCGTGCACGATCAGGTAGAGGCGGCCCTTGAGGTTGTCGAACACCGCCACTTCTTCACTCAGCAGCAGCAGCGCGTCGGGTGTGCCCAGCTGGTCGGGTTTGTCACCACCGGCCAGGCGCGGCTCGATCCAGCCGATGGTTTCGAAGCCGAAATAGCCCACCAGGCCGCCGGTGAAGGCCGGCAGCCCGGGCACCTTGGGCACCTGGAAGCTGGCGCGCAGCGCGTCCACTTCGGCCAGCGGATCTTCCAGTTGGCGGGTTTGCGTAAGTTCACCGTGCTCGCGCACTTCCAGCGTGTGGCCGCGGAACGTGTACGTGCGGCGCGCAGGCAGGCCGATGATGGAATAGCGGCCCCAGGTTTCGCCGCCCTCCACTGATTCGAACAGGTAGGTGTGCGGGCCATCGGCCAGCTTCAGGTACACCGACAGCGGCGTGTCGAGGTCGCTGAGCACCTCGCGCACCACCGGGATGCGGTTGTGGCCGGAGGCGGCCAGGGCGTTGAATTCTTGGGCGGTGATCACGAGGGAAACCTAGGGCGACTGTCCCCGAGTATAAAGGCCCGCCGCAGGAACGGACGGCACGGAGCCAGTAACGGTGTCAGAGTGAGTTCCGGGGGCAGGAGCCTGCCTCGAGCGGAAAATCTAGTCCCCGGAACTCACTCTGACACCGTTACTGGCTCCGCTCTTAGGTCCGTTCCTGAGGTGGAGGGTGAACTCGACGCCGTCGGCGGTGGCGAGGTTGCGGGCTTCGGCGTGGCCGCGGTGGAGTTCGGCGACCAGCTTGACGACGTAGAGGCCGAAGCCGAGGTGGGCGGCTCCGTCGCTGCGCTGGGGCTTGCCGCGCAGGCTCACCAAGGAATCGAACAGCCGGGCGCGCATGGCCTCGGGCACCAGCGGGCCGGCGTTGGCCAGGGTGATGCGGGCGCCGTCGGCTTCCGCCACCAGACCCAGCCGCACCCAGCCGTCCTCGGGGCAGAAGCCCGCGGCGTTGTCCACCAGCTTGTCCAGCGCCTGCACCACCAGGTCGGGGGCACCGCGCAAGGTGAGCGGGCCCGCCGGCAGCTCCACGGTGAAGCGGCGCGGCGCGAGCAGCGCCCGGTAGCCCTCGGCGCACCCTTCCAGCAGGCCACGCAGGTCGAAATCCTCCGCCTCCGCGGCCTCGATGGCGTGCTCGATGCGCGTCACTTCGCTCATGGTGCGCACCAGGGTGCCCATGCGCTCGATGCCGTCGCGGGCGCGGGCCACGTAGGGCCGCGCGTCGGCCGGCAGGGCGGCGCTTTCGAGGTTGTCCAGCGAGGTGCGGACAATGGCCAGCGGCGTGTTCAGCTCGTGCGAGAGCTTGCCCGACAGCGAGCGCAGGTAGTCGGTGTAGGCCGCCACTTGATCGAGCAGGCTGGCGAAGCTGCGCGACAAATCCCCCACCTCGTCGCGCGCCGTGGTCACCGGGAACGGCGTGACGCGGCCCTCGCGGTCCAGCGCGCGCTCGGCGGCGTCGCGCAGGCGGCGGATCCGCGCGCCCAGCCGCGAGGCGAACAGGAACATCAGCCCACCCGAGCCCAGAAACGCCACCAGGCTCACGCCCAGCAGCCCAGAGAACGCGCGGTCGGTGAGCAGCAGCACTTCGGAATTGGAACGCTCCAGCAGCAGCACGGCGCGGATGCTGCCGTCCACCTGCACCGGAACGGCGGCGGCGAGCAGCAGCCTCGCGCCCGAGGGATCGCGGCGCCATGAGGTGCTGGCGGCGCCGGCGATGGCGCTGGCCACTTCGGCGCGCAGCAAGCGGCGTGCCGCCGGGTCTTCCAACGCAGCGGGCGGCGTATCGCGGAACAACAGCGCGCGATAAACACCGCGACGCCAAGGCAACAGGTCGCCTTCGCTGCTGTCGGCGCGAATGTGGCCGGCGCGCGCCAGCACCCACGCGCTGCGATCCACCAGCACGGCACGCATGCCCGGCGGCGCCAGCGCCAGCAGCGCCGGCTCCAGCCCGCCGCGATAGCCGTGCAGCGGCCAGGCTTTCAGCGCGCCGGTGGCATCCAAGGTGCCGGCCAGACGACGCTGCCCGCCCGCATCCAGATCGCGCGCTTCCAACCCCAACCCGCGCACCGAAAACGCCTGCGGCAGCGCCAGCTCCACCGTGTAGCCCTCGGCATGCTCACGCCAGAAGCCTTCCACCCG
>JANNQY010000306.1:0-3701 GCA_031400995.1 Lysobacteraceae bacterium | reverse complement strand
AGGATTTCGCCAAGGCCAGCGAGCTGCAGTACGGCCGTATTCCTGATCTGGAGAAGCAGGCCGCGGCGGCGCAGCTGGTGGAGTCCAAGGGCTTCGTGCTGCTGCAGGACAAAGTCACGGCCGAGGAAATCGCCGAGGTGGTGGCGCGCTGGACCGGCATTCCGGTGAGCAAGATGCTGGAAGGCGAGCGCGAAAAACTCCTGAAAATGGAGGACGCGCTGCACGCGCGCGTGATCGGCCAGCACGAAGCGGTGAAAGCCGTGTCCGATGCCATCCGCCGCTCGCGCGCCGGCCTGTCCGACCCCGACCGCCCCAACGGCAGCTTCCTGTTCCTCGGCCCCACGGGCGTGGGCAAGACCGAGCTGTGCAAGGCGCTGGCCGGCTTCCTGTTCGACACCACCGACGCCATGGTGCGCATCGACATGAGCGAGTTCATGGAGAAGCACTCCGTCGCCCGCCTGGTGGGCGCGCCCCCGGGCTACGTGGGCTACGAAGAAGGCGGCTACCTCACCGAGGCGGTGCGCCGGCGCCCGTATTCGGTGCTGCTGCTGGACGAGGTTGAGAAGGCGCATCCGGATGTATTCAACATCCTGCTGCAGGTGCTCGACGACGGCCGCCTCACCGACGGCCAGGGCCGCACGGTTGATTTCCGCAACACGGTGATCGTGATGACCTCGAACCTGGGCTCATCGCTGATCCAGGAGTTGAGCGCCGACGACAGCGCCGAGAGCTACACGCAGATGAAGGCGGCGGTGATGGGCGTGGTGCAGGGGCACTTCCGGCCCGAGTTCATTAACCGGCTGGACGATATCGTGGTTTTCCATCCGCTGGGAAAGGCGGAAATCCAGGCCATCGCGCGCATCCAGACCGCTTACCTGGGCAAGCGCCTGGCCGAACGCCAGATAAAGCTCGAGATCACCGACGCGGCCGTCGCGCTGCTGGCCAACGTCGGCTTCGACCCGGTGTATGGCGCCCGGCCGCTGAAGCGCGCCATCCAGCAGCAGCTGGAAAACCCGCTGGCCCAGCGCATCCTGGCCGGCGAGTTCGGCCCCGGCGACACCCTGCGCATAGACGCCACGGCGGGCTCTGTCACCTTCCAGAAACCGTGACCCAAGTGGGTTGGCAGCTTTCCTCCTCCATGTAGGAGGGACTTCAGTCCCGATAGCCCTTGGCCAAGAGCATCGGGACTGAAGTCCCTCCTACAGGAGGGTTGGGCTTACCAGCTGTAGCGGGCGTTGAGGTAGAGGAACGCGCCGTTGAAGCCGAAGGGCGCGCTGCCGCTGTAGGGAAGCTGGCCGGAGGTGGAGTTGGCGAACAGCACCACGTCAGGATATGTGTCGAGCACGTTGTCGCCGCCCAGGGTGAAGGCCCAGCGGTCCATGGTGTAGGTGGCCGCCAGGTCCAGGGTCCACTCCGAGCCGAAGGTCTGGTCGTTCACCGGGTTGGAGTTGAGAACCGTGAACTCGCCGTAGCGGGTGCCGGTGGCCGAGAACGCGAACGCGCCCACGTTCCAGGTGCCACCCAGCAGCACCTTGTCCTTGGGCGAACCCACCTCGAAGCGACCCAGCTCCACCCGGCCGAAACGCACCGCCGTGGGATCGATGGCGGTCAGGGCGGCCGGATTGGGCGCGATGCGGTCGATGTCGGTGCTGTTGTAGTTGTAGCCCACCGTCAGGTCGAGGCTGCTGCTTTCCAGCTGCCACGAGTAGGTGCCGATGGCGTCGACGCCCTGGGTGGTGGTGTCGATGGCATTGGTGAAATAGCGGCCACCGCCGACGCCCGGGAAGCCGTTGGCCTGCAGGAAGTTGCGCACCGCCGTGCTGGTGAGGTTTTCCGACAGCGTGACGCGGTCCTCCACCTCGATCTGGTACGCGTCGATGGTGATGTAAAGAGCGTCCACCGGCTGCAGCACCAGCCCCACGCTGAAATTGGTGGACTCCTCGGCCTTCAGCGGCTCGGCGCCCAGCGCGATGGCCGCCGGGTCGGTGACGCGCGCGGTGACGATGTCGAAGGGCACGCCGCCGATGAAATTGGTGGCGGTGGACGAGAAGTACTGCTGCTGCAGCGATGGCGCGCGGAATCCCGTGGAGATCGTGGCGCGCAGGGCCACCGCTTCGGTAAAGGCATAGCGGCCGGAGAACTTCCAGTTGGTGTCCGTGCCGAAATCGCTGTAGTCCTCGTAGCGTGCGGCCAGGCCCAGCGACAACTTGTCGGTGACATCGGCTTCCAGGCCGCTGTACAGCGAGAGGTTGTCGCGGTCGAAGCTGCCGCTGTTGCTGGGCCGGAAACCAGCGAACACCTGCGAGCCGGGCAAATTGGCGAACGGACCCAGCGCATACGACAGCGGCTCGCCGGCCGACTGCTTGAAGGTGTCCTCGCGCCACTCGGCGCCATAGGACAGGGTGACCGGGTAGTCCAGCCCCCACTCCAGCGCCTTGTTGAAGTCCGCGTTCACCACCTGCTGCTCAATCTCCAGCGCGCCGGCATAGAACTCGGTGGGCGAGGTGGGGCCCAGGCTGCGGTTGAGCGTGTTGAAGATGTCGAAGGTCAGCTCGTTGTTGCCGTAGGTGTAGCTGAGGTCGTAATTGGTGCCGCCGCTGGTGCTGCCCTTGTAGCCGCCGGTGAAGTGGTAGTCGGTGGAGACGTTGTTGATCTTGGGCAGGAAGCCGTTGGGATAGATGGACGGGATGTTGCGGGCGTCGCCGGCCGGGCGGAAGAAGCCGTTGGAGATGGCGTCGCGCTTGGTGTAGATACCGGTGCCGTAGAACGCACCGCTGTCGTTCATCGGGATCTCGGCGTTGAAGGTGAGCGAGCCGTAGTCCACCTCAGGGTCGCCCTGGCGCTGCACCACCTGGCCCAGCGGCGCGGAGGTGGCCGAGGGCGTGCCGATGAAGGGCCGCGCCCGGTCGGTGTTGTCCTGGCTGCCGTACTGCCCGGACAGGTGCGCAAAGCCTTCGCCCAGCGCGAAGCCGGCGTCGGCGTTGCCCTGGTACTGGCGGCCGTCGCCGGCGCTGTACTGGCCGCCGCGCACGGCGGCGCTGCCGCCGGAGTCATTGCCCTTGAGCACGATGTTGATGACGCCAGCGATGGCGTCCGAGCCGTACTGGGCCGACGCACCGTCGCGCAGCACTTCCACCCGGTCGATGGCGGAGATGGGAATGGTGTTGAGGTCCACCGGCGAGGAGCTGCGGCCCTGCGAGCCGTTGACGTTCACCAAGGCGCCGCTGTGGTAGCGCTTGCCATTCACCAGCACCAGCACGTGGTCGGGCGACAGGCCGCGGATCTGCGCCGGGCGCACGGTGTCGGTGCCGTCGTTGATGGCCGGGCGCGGGAAGTTCAGCGAGGGCAGGGCGCGCGACAGTGCGGTGGCCAGCTCGGTGGTGCCGCTGGACTGCAGTACTTCGCGCGTGAGGATGTCGATGGGGGCGAGGGATTCGGCCACCGTGCGGTCCGAGACCCGGGTGCCGGTGACGATGATGGAATCGAGCACGGTGGTTTCGGCGGCTTCGGCGGAGGGCGTCTGGGCAAGCGCGGGGCCGCTGGCGAGGGCGGCAATCAGGGCCAGGCTGAGCGAGTTGCGGCGCATGTGTCAGTTTCCTTGCACGGAGGCTAATTTCATCTATAGCACACCCCCCCGCGTGAAGGGATTGTGGGAGGGACCTGTGGGAGGGACTTCAGTCCCGATGCTCCTGGCCAGGAGC
>JANNQY010000305.1:0-1836 GCA_031400995.1 Lysobacteraceae bacterium | reverse complement strand
GGGCAGCGGCGGCGTGACGGTGATCGACGCGCACGGCCTGCAGTTCTCGTCCATGGACCTGGCCGAGGAAGGGCAGCCGGTGTGCGTTCTGGGCCTCACGGTGCACGTGCTGGTGGCCGGTGCCAGCTTCAACCTGCATACGCGCCGCGCCTCGGCGGGCGCGCTCTCGCACAGCAAGCACTAGGAACCGACCATGCGCATCCTCGAACGCTCGATTTTCGTCGGACCGTCGCTGTACGCGCATTTCCCGGTCATCCGGCTCGAGCTGGACCTGGGCGCGCTGGAAGCCTGGCCCACCGGGCGCTTGGGCGCTGAGTTCGTGGATGGCTTGGTGGCGGCGCTGCCCAGTTTGGCCGAACACGGCTGCTCGTTCCGCGAGCCCGGCGGCTTCATCCGGCGCATGCGCGAGGACGAGGGCACCTGGCTGGGCCATGTGCTGGAACACGTCGCCATCGAGCTGCAAAACGTGGCCGGCGAAGACGTCAGCTTCGGCAAGACCCGCAGCACCGACAAGCCCGGCGTGTATTCGGTGGTGTATGAGTACGCGCAGAAAGAAGAGGGCGTAGCGGCCGGTGAACTGGCGATACGCCTGCTGTGCTCGCTGCTGCCCGAGGCGCTGCAGCCCGGCGGCAGCGTGCCCGAAGACTGGCAGTGGGAAAGCGCGCGCGACGAATTCATCCGCTACGCGCAGCGGCGCGCGCTGGGCCCGTCCACCGCCTCGCTGGTGCGCGCGGCCGAGGAGCGCGGCATTCCCTGGCTGCGTTTGAACGAGCAATCCTTGGTGCAGCTGGGCCACGGCAAGTACCAGCAGCGTATCCAGGCCACGGTGACTGGCCGCACGTCGCACATCGCGGTGGAGCTGGCCAGCGACAAGGAAGAAACCAACAAGATCCTGGGCTCGCTGGGCCTGCCGGTGCCGCGTCAGGAGTTGGTGCAGAGCGAATCGGCCGCCACCCGAGCGGCCCGTCGCATCGGCTACCCGGTGGTCACCAAGCCCTACAACGGCAACCATGGTCGCGGTATTTCCATCTGCCTGCGCACCGATGACGAAGTGGCCGCCGGGTTTGCAGTGGCGCGCGAGCATTCGCGCTCGGTGATCGTGGAAACCTTCCTGGAGGGCGACGACCACCGCCTACTGGTAGTGAACGGCGAACTGGTGGCCGCCACCCGCCGCACGCCCGGCCACGTGGTGGGCGACGGCGTGCACAGCATCGCCCAGCTGGTGGACATCGTGAACCAGGACCCGCGCCGCGGCATTGGCCACGCCAAGGTGCTCACGCGCCTGGAGCTGGACGCCCAGGCAGCCATGATGATGGCGAGGGTGGAAATGACCGCCGATTCGGTGCCCGAGGCCGGCCTGGCGGTGTACCTGCGCTCCACCGCCAACCTGTCCACCGGAGGCACCGCCACCGACGTCACCGACATCATCCATCCCGACAATCGCGACATGGCCGTGCGCGCCATCCGCGCCATCGGCCTGGACGTGGGCGGCGTGGATTTCCTCAGCACCAACATCGCCGAAAGCTACCGCAACATCGGCGGCGGCATCTGCGAGGTTAACGCCGCGCCCGGCTTCCGCATGCACGTGGCGCCCAGCGAGGGCACGCCGCGCGACGCCGCCGGCCCGGTGATCGACATGCTGTTCCCGCCCGGTGCGCCCTCGGCGGTGCCGATTGCCGCGGTCACCGGCACCAATGGCAAGACCACCACCGCGCGCATGTTGGCGCACATCACCAAGATGGCTGGCTACACGCCCGGCCTGACCACCACCGACGGCGTCTACATCGATGGCCAGCGCACGGTGGAGGGCGACATGACCGGCCCGGTGTCGGCGCG
>JANNQY010000304.1:0-5247 GCA_031400995.1 Lysobacteraceae bacterium | reverse complement strand
ACCTGCTTTACGCCGCGGTGTTCGCGATGTGCTGGATCAGCTTCCGCAGCCCGCTGGCCGCCCTTTGCGTCCTGCTGCCGCTGGTGTTGGTGACCGAGCTGGGCCACTCGCTGATGGTGGAGTTGGAAATCGGCCTGAAGGTGAACACCTTGGCCGTGGTGGCCCTGGGCGTCGGCATCGGCGTCGACTATGGCATCTACATCTTTGCCCGCATGCGCGAGTCCATGCTGCAGGGACGCACGCTCACCGAGAGCTACTTCGTGGCGCTCAAGACCACCGGCATCGCCATTTTCTACACGGCGCTGACGCTGGCCGTGGGCGTTGCGATGTGGATCTTCTCGGACCTCAAGTTCCAGGCCGACATGGGCATCATGCTGACCTTCATGTTCATCGTGAACATGGTGGCCGCCATCGTCTTCCTGCCGGCCTTGTGCCGCTGGCTGCTGCGCCCGACCGAGAAGGACGACTGGACCCCGAAGCTCTGACGGGCGTCGGGGCTCGCGCAATCGCTCGGCTGATCAGTACGACCAGCCGAGCTTCTTGTAGAGCTTGTTGAGGGTCCACAGCGGGCCCACCAGCAGGTAGCTCAGGTCGGTGAAGAAGCTGGGCTTGCGGCCCTCGATCTTGTGGCCGATGAACTGGCCGATCCAGGCCACCACGAACACCGCCAGCGCCAGCCAAGCCAGGCCGCCCGCACCCAGCGAGCCGTAGAGCCAGCGGTTCAGAAAGCCCATCGCCACAAAGATCACCAGCAGCCCCAGCGCCAGCGGCCGCGACAGGCGCCAGTACCAGGCCAGCGCCGCGAACATCGCCACGCCCATCCACAGACCCTGCTGGAACAGCGCCGACGGCACCGGGGCGGCCCACAGCGCGGCAGTGACCGACCAGACGATGGCCGGTACGCAAACCAGATGGATGGCTTGGTTGGTGGGGTTCACGTGATCGCCGGAATAGCTGAACAGCCAGCGCTCGATGGGACGGCGCGGATCGGGCGTGCTCAGGGCGTCAGGGGACGTTGCCATGGTCAGGGTTCCTCGGAGCGGTTACGTGCCGCAATCATAGCGCCACCCACCGGCGGTATCAGGCCAATCGCAGGTCGGCCAGGCGCTCCAGCGCTTCGGCGTACTTGCGGCGCGTGCCTTCGATCACCTCGGCCGGCACCCTGGGCCCCGGCGCGGTTTTGTCCCAGTCCAGGGTTTCCAGGTAGTCGCGCACGAACTGCTTGTCGTAGCTGGGCGGGCTGATGCCCACCCGGTAGCTGTCGGCCGGCCAGAAGCGCGAGGAGTCGGGCGTGAGCATTTCGTCCATCACGTGCAGCACGCCCTGTGCGTCAAGCCCGAACTCGAACTTGGTGTCGGCGATGATGATGCCGCGCTGCAGCGCAAAAGCGGCGGCGTGGCGATAGAGCATCAGCGTTGCGGTACGCACCTGGTCGGCCAGCGTGGCGCCGATTTTCTCCACCACCGCGGCATAGCTCACGTTCTCGTCGTGGTCACCCACGGCCGCTTTGGTGGAGGGTGTGAAAATGGGCTCGGGCAGCTGCTGCGCCTGTTGCAGGCCGGCGGGCAGGGCGATGCCGCAGACCGCGCCGGTCTTCTGGTAGTCCTTCCAGCCCGAGCCGATCAGGTAACCGCGGGCAATCGCCTCCACCGGCACCGGGACCAGCTTCTTGGTGATCACCGCGCGGCGCGCGTACAGCGCCGGGTCCACGCCCGCTGGCAGCACCGTCGCCACGTCTTCGTGCGTGAGGTGGTTGGGCATCAGGTGCGCGGTCTGGTCGAACCAGAAATTGCTGATCTGGCAGAGCATCTCGCCTTTGCCGGGGATCGGGTCGGGCAGCACCACGTCGAAGGCCGACAGCCGGTCGGTGGCGACCATCAGCAGGCGCTGGCCGGGCAGTTCGTAGACGTCGCGCACCTTGCCGCGGTGGATCAGCGGCAGGCCGGGCAGGTCGGAGGTATGCAGGGTGGTGGACACGGCGTGGCTCGCGGGCGCGGGGCCGCCATTGTAAGACGCGGCGGCCGGCCCGTGACGCGGCCGGCACTTACCGGGCTGGTAGAATCAGGGCATGACGCACCTCCTGGCGATCTTGCTCATCAGCCTGCTGGCCTTGCCGGCCGTGGCCGCGATGCCCGCGCGCCCGGCCAAGCTGGGCCTGTGCGTGGCTTGCCATGGCGAGGACGGCGTCAGTCGAACTCCCGGCACCCCGCACCTGGGCGGCCAGGACCGCGAGTACCTCGCCACCGCCCTGGCCGCCTACCGCAGCGGCGAGCGCAAGCACGTGCCCATGACCAGCCTGGCCAACACCCTGCAGCCCGCGGATATCCAGGCCATGGCGGCTTGGTATGCCGCCCAGCCCGGATTCGTCAAAGGAATAGCACCATGAGGTGGTACGGAAAACTGTTTGGATTCATCGCCGGCTGGCTGCTGCTCAGGCATCCGGCGGGCGCGCTGATAGGCCTTGCGCTCGGCCACGCCTTCGACGCCGACTGGCTGCGGCCCAAGCGCTACGACCCGTATGCCGTGCTTGGCCTGCGCTACGACGCCAGCGACAGCGAGATCGAGCGCGCCTACCGCCGCCTGATCGCCCAATACCACCCGGACCGCCTGTCCGGCGCCGCCGACGAACTGCGCGTGCAGGCCGAGGACAAGGCCCGCGAAATCAACGCCGCCTTCGACCACATCCAGAAACTGCGCCGCCCGCGCTGAGGTCCTGCATGTCCCACTGCATCATTGCTCCGTCCATCCTGTCGGCCAATTTCGCCCGCCTGGGCGAGGAAGTGGACCGCGTGCTCGCCGCCGGCGCCGACTGGGTGCACTTCGACGTGATGGACAACCACTACGTGCCCAATCTCACTATCGGCCCGCTGGTGTGCGAGGCGCTGCGCAAGCACGGCGTCACCGCGCCCATCGACGTGCACCTGATGGTGAAGCCGGTGGACCGCATCGTGCCCGACTTCGCCAAGGCCGGCGCCAGCCTCATCAGCTTCCATCCCGAGGCCAGCGAGCACGTGCACCGCACCGTGCAGCTGATCAAGGCCCAGGGCTGCCAGGCCGGTCTGGTGCTCAACCCGGGCACGCCGCTGGAGGTGCTGGACTACGTGCTGCCCGAGCTGGACCTGGTGCTGCTGATGTCGGTGAACCCGGGCTTCGGCGGCCAGGGCTTCATTCCTTCGGCGCTGGAGAAACTCAAGCGCGTGCGCGAGCGCATCGACAAGCTGGGCAAGCCCATCCGGCTGGAAATCGACGGCGGCGTCAAGGCCGACAACATCGGCGCCATCGCGGCGGCCGGCGCCGATACCTTCGTGGCCGGCTCGGCCATCTTCAACGCGCCCGACTACGCGGCGGTGATTGCCCAGATGCGCGCTGAAGTGGCGGCCGCGCGGGCCTGAGCCCGCTGCATCAATGGGCTGGCGTCTTCAGGCGCGTAGTGCCAGTGCATGTGCAGCAGCGCGCGCTCGAGCGAGCGGGGGCCGGGGTCGGGGGCTTCGACAACCGTCGCGGGTTCGCGGCGTTCAACGATGAGGACCATGGCGTTCGCTCCAGGCCGTTGGCGCCGTGCGCAGCAGGCACAGCAGGGTGGTGCAGAGCACGCAGGCGATCAGGCGGGTGGCCATGTCAGCCTCTCAAGGTGGTGACGACCAGCGCCACCGCGAGGGTGGTGGTCAGCAGGACCCAGACCAGCGTGCGCGAGGGCGCGCGCTGGCGGCGATAGAGGCGGGGCTTGCGGGTTTCACGGACGTGCATGGCGGGGCTCCTGGGGTGTGTGGCCATTGCGCGCCGCCAGCGTGCGCTGGCCCGGGCCCGCTGCGGGCAGGCGGCTGACCAGTTGTGGCGATTTGCGGGCAATGCATTGCCCCGGCCCCGCGCGCTGGCCTAGGCTGGCCGCCATGTCCCGCATCGTTGCCATCGTCGAAGACGAACCCGCCATCCGCGCCAACTACGCCGAGGCGCTGCGCCGCCACGGCTATGGCGTGCAGGCCCACGCCAGCCGCGCCGAAGCGCAGGCGGCGTTCGCACTCAAGTTGCCCGACCTGGTGATCATCGACGTGGGCCTGGGCGACGAGCCCGAAGGCGGCTTCGATCTGTGCCGCGAGCTGCGCGCGCGTTCGGCCACCCTGCCGATCCTGTTCCTGACCGCGCGCGATTCGGATTTCGACGTCATCTCGGGCCTGCGCTTGGGCGCCGACGACTACCTGAGCAAGGACACCAGCCTGCCGCAGCTCACCGCACGCATCCACGCGCTGTTCCGTCGGCTCGACACGATGGCGGCGCCGAAGGCACGCGACTCGGTGTTCAAGCTGCGCGGCCTGACGCTGGAGCTGGAGCGCATGCGGGTGAGCTGGAACGGCGCCGAGGTGGCGCTCACCGTTACCGAATTCTGGATGGTGCATGCGCTGGTGCGCTATCCCGGCCACGTGAAAACCCGCGAGCAGCTGATGCGCGAAGCCCAGGTCGTGGTGGACGACGCCACCATCACCTCGCACATCAAGCGCATCCGCCGGAAGTTCCAGGCGCTCGACCCGGCGTTCGACGAAGTGGACACCGTGCACGGCGCCGGCTACCGCTGGCGCGCCTGAGTTCGCGATGACCCTGCGCGGCAAGCTGCTGCTGCTCTCGCTGTCGATCCTGGCGCTGCCGTGGGCGGCGTGGCAGTTCGTGCAGCAGATGGAAGTGTTGCTGCGGCAGGGTCAGGAGCAGGCGATGCTGGCGTCGGCCGAGGCGCTGGCGCGCGGTATTGCGGTGCGTTCGGGGGATTTGCCGGCGGCGGGGCCGGGTTGGTTCGTGCATCGGCTGGCGTTCGCGCCGCGATTGGATGGCGAAGCGGGCGACTGGCAGGGTGCCGCCGCGCAGCCCGAGTCATTCGGCGGCGCCACACCTTGGCTGGGCGCCACGCTGGGTCGCGCCAACGAGCGCCTGCACGTGCTGGTGCAAGTGCGCGACACCAGCGCGCAGCGCGGTGAGGCGCACTGGCCGGCGGACCTGGAATTCGATCGTCTGCGCCTGTATCTGCGCGGCCCGGCGGGTGTGCTGGTGCTGCGCCTGGCCAACAGCGAGAGCGGCGAGCTGCGCGTGGCGGGCGAGGACGGGCTGCCGCCGCCTATTCGGGTGGAAGGCTTCTGGCGTGAGCATGCCGAGGGCTACACGGTGGAGCTGGCGCTGCCGCAGGCGTTTTCGGTGCGCGGGTTGGGGTTGGAAGCGCGCGATCTGGATGCGGGCGGGCAGCGTCGTCTGGCCGGCACCTTG
>JANNQY010000303.1:0-1786 GCA_031400995.1 Lysobacteraceae bacterium | reverse complement strand
GATCTGCGCACGGGTGGCGGGGTTCACCAGCAGCGGCTCGAGCGACTGGCGTTCGCGCTCGCCGGCCGTGGTGTCGATGGCCAGGTACATGCCGCCCAGGAACGCGCCCAGCACCAGCAAGTACGGCAGGAAGCTGAGCAGCTGCCCGGCGCGCTGCTGGGTGCTGGCCAAATCGCGCTCGGACACCACCACCGGCTGAAGCAGCGAAGCGTGCAGTCCGCGCACGGTCAGGCGCAGCGCCGAATGCTGGCGGCCATAGGCCTCCAGCAGCCCGTTGAGCCGTGACACCGGCGCCCGGCTGTCCTGGTCGGAGCTGTCGAACAGCACTTCCACCTGCGCCGTCTCGCCTTTGCGCCAGTGGTCGGCGTAAGCGCTGGGAATGATCAGCACCGCGCGCGATGTGCGGTCGCGGACCGCGGCTTCGGCCTCGCCCGGCGCCGGCAGCACCACCACGCCCTGGCGCTGCAGCCAGCCCACCAGGTTGGGCGCGTGCTCGGCGCCCACCACCGGCACTTCCAGAGGCTTCTCGGCACTCTTGATCTGCTTGGTGATGATGAAGCCCATCATCGCCGCGAACAGGATCGGCCCCAGCAGCGGGCCCATCACCAGCGCGTTGACCAGGGTCTTGCGGTCGCGCAGGTTCTCGGTGACTTCCTTGAGGAAGACGGTGATCGCCGCATTCATGCCATCAGTCCTTCTTCGGTGCCGATCGCCTTGACGAAGGCGTCCTCGAGGTTGCTCTCCCCGGTTTGCTCGCGCAGTTCATCGGGCGTGCCCTCGGCCACTACTTGCCCGCGGGCGATGATGACGATGCGGTCACACAGCGCGGCGACCTCCTGCATGATGTGGCTGGAGAACAGCACGCAGCGGCCCTCGTCGCGCAACTGGTGCAGGAACCGGCGCATGGCGCGGGTGGCCATCACGTCCAGGCCGTTGGTGGGTTCGTCCAGGATCACGTTGCGCGGGTCGTGCACCAGGGCGCGGGCGATCGCGGTCTTCACCCGTTGGCCCTGCGAAAAGCCTTCGGTGCGGCGGTCGATGATGTCGCCCATCTCCAGCGCGGAGGCCAGTATTTCGGTGCGTTGCGCGATCAGGGCGTCGTCCATGCCGTGCAGGCGGCCGAAGTAGCGGATGTTCTCGCGGCTGCTCAAGCGCTTGTAGATGCCGCGCGAATCCGGCAGCACGCCCAGCCGCCGGCGCACGGCCTGAGGATCCACGTTGGCGTCGATGCCATCCACCAGCACCTGGCCGCGGTCGGGCTTCATCAGGGTGTAGAGCATGCGCAACGACGTGGTCTTGCCGGCGCCATTGGGCCCCAGCAGGCCGGTGATCTGGCCGTCGGCGGCTTGGAAGCTGACGCCGTCCACCGCTTTCACCGCGCCGAACGCTTTGTGCAGATCGCGTACTTCGATCATGGCTCGGCTCCGCTGTGGTTGATGAAGAAGGGCGTGGGACCCAGCGCGTCCAGGCAGCTGGCGTCCAGCTTTTTGGGCTCGAGGGTGTCGATGAACTCGGCCGCCAGCCGCGCCGTGCAGCCGCGGGTGAGCAGGATGTGGCCCTGGCCTTTGCCCACCAGGTGGCGGCCGTTGCCCAGGGAGGCCAGCACGGTCTCGGCGTAGCGCGGCGGCGTCACCGGGTCGTCTTCGCCTGAAAGCAGCAGCACCGGCGTGTCGGTGACCAGCGGCTGGTGGAAATTCTCCGACACCGGGCCGCGCGGCCACACGGAGCACTGGTTCAGGGTGACGCCAACGATGCTGCTGCCCATGATCAAGTCCTTGTCCTGCTC
>JANNQY010000302.1:0-13592 GCA_031400995.1 Lysobacteraceae bacterium | reverse complement strand
ACCCTGGACAACGTGGAGGTGCAGACCGACGTGCGCAGCGGTGACGACTACTCGCTGAACGCCGACTACACCGCGGACCTCGGCCCGGGTCGCTTCAACCTCAACGCATTCTTCGTGCGCACCGACCGGATCCAGGACGAGGACTCCATCGAGTACGCCGACGGCATCCAGACCGAGCCGAACATCCTCACCATCAACGACAACGACCTGGATATCCGCACCGACAACTATTTGGTCGGCACCGAATACGTGTGGCCGGGCATGGGCGGCGAGAACGCAGTCCGCGTCGGCTACGCAGGCATTGACGACGACCAGTTCGAGTTCGAGGACGAGTTTGAGTTCCAGCGCGACGGCATCCCCTACCCGGAAGACGACCGCTTCACCGGCGATCGCACCTACGTAGACATCGAAGACACCGAGCTGTCGGCCGAGTTCCGCCACACGCGGCCGGTGGGCTCGAACGAACTTCGCTTTGGCGTCGAGGGCATCATCAAGGAGCGCGACACCTCCATCATCACCGATCGCAACCGCATCACCATCCCCAACGCCCCGGCGCCGCGCCCCGATATCCCTGGCGTTTTCGGCCCGTTCCTGCCGCTCGACGGTGGCCTCAACAACATCGAGGAAGACCGCATCGAGCCGTTCGTGAAGCTCAGCGGCGAGGCGGGGGCGCTGGAGTGGGAAACCGGCGTGCGCTACCAGTGGACCGACGTGGCCATCACCGACTTCACCGTAGATCCGGCCGATGCCGACGCCGAAAACGACTACGGCGAGTTCCTGCCGTCGGCGCACCTGCGCTGGAACCTGGACGAGGACAACCGCATCACCGGCTCGGTGGCCCGCACCATGCGCCGCCCCGGCTTCGACCAGATATCCCCGGCGCTTATCCTGGCCGAACTGGGCGACAACGACCTGCTGGGCAACCCGTCCTTGGACCCTGAGACCGCTTGGGGCCTGGACCTGGGCTGGGAGCGGCGCTTGGGCCGCACCGGCGTGGTCGGCGTGAACGCGTTCTATCGCGACATCAGCGACCTGATCGAAATCGCCAACACCGGCGTGGAGGGCGACGAAGGCCCGGGTACGTTCGTGCTGCAGCCGCGCAACACCGGCGATGGCGAGGTCTGGGGCATTGAACTGGACGTGTCCACGCCCTTGACCGCGTTCGGGCTGGAGAACACCGGCGTGTTCATGAACTACTCGTGGCTCGACTCCGAAATCACCGATGTGTTCGGCAAGCGCACGTTCAACGACCAGGCCGAGTACGTCTTCAACGTCGGCTTCATCCAGGATCTGCCCAGCGTGGATGCCTCGTTCGGCCTGAACTACCGCGAGCAGGGCGACGCGTTCGGCCGGATCGTTGGCCAGGAAGTCACCACGTCCTACGGCGGTGACCTGGAGGTGTTCGTGGAGAAGCGCTTTGGCGAGCAGTGGACCCTGCGCCTGACCGGCTCGAACCTGCTGGACTCTTCCAAGGACGAGGTGTTCAACAAGTTCAACACCATCGACGACCAGTTCAATCGCGACTTCGACGAGTTCGAGCTGGAGTCGGAGACGGCTGGGCGGGTTTACCAGCTGATTGCTCGCTACACCTTCTGAGCAAGGGCATCCAACTGTAGGAGGGACTTCAGTCCCGATCGCCCCAAAGCATCGGGACTAAAGTCCCTCCTACAGGGTTTTGAGCCAAAGCATCGGGACTGAAGTCCCTCCCACAAGTCTGCGGGCTGTTGTGGGAGGGACTTCAGTCCCGATCGCTCTCACCGCCGCAGCGGCAAATACCCCTCCGGCCCCACCATCCGGAACGGAATGGACACCAGCCGCATGCCGCCGTTTAGCTGCACCGCAAAATGCAGGTGCGGCCCGCTGGAATAACCGGTACTGCCGGTGTAGCCGATGTGCTGGCCCAGCGTCACGTTTTCGCCCGGTTTCACCCGCACGCCGCCTTCCTGCAGGTGGGCATACAGCCCCATGCTGCCGTCCTTATGCAGCACGCGGACCAGATTGGCGCGGCCCGCCAGAGCGAGGTCGGTGCCGCCTTCGCTGAAACCTGAAACCGTGCTCATCACCACGCCCGCGCGCGCGGCCAACACCGGCGTCCCTTCGGGCACGATCAGGTCCACGGCATAACGGTTGGCGGTGTCGGCGTGGCTGTAGCCGCCGTGGAAGCCCTGGCCCAGCTCGAAATTCTGTTCCTCCACCGGCAGCGAATAGACCACGTCGCGGGCCACGTGGCCGGGCTCGCCCGGCGTGCTGTCCAGCCGCAGCGCCGGCGCGGCGCCGCCGTCGGTGAATCGGGCCAGCGCGACCCGGGCACCGGGGGCCAGCGTGTGGCGCAGCGGCAGCGCGACATCACTGGTTGCCGGCGCCGGTCCTTCGCTGCTCAATTCCACCTGAAGCGGGCCGGCGGTCTGGTTGTGCGCGTAGACCACCCGCTGCTTGCCCTGCTGCACCACGATCAGCTCGGCGGGGCTGCCAGACTGCGCCTGCGCCGAGGCGGACAGCGCCAGCAGGCAGCCCAGGGCCAGCGCCTTCATCAGCACTCGATCACGTTCACCGCCAGCCCACCGCGGCTGGTTTCCTTGTACTTGTCCTGCATGTCGCGGCCGGTGTCGCGCATGGTCTTGATTACCTTGTCCAGCGACACCTTGTGCTTGCCGTCGCCGCGCAGGGCCATGCGCGAGGCGTTGATGGCCTTCACCGCGCCCATCGCGTTGCGCTCGATGCACGGAATTTGCACCAAGCCGCCAATCGGGTCGCAGGTGAGGCCGAGGTTGTGCTCCATGCCTATTTCCGCGGCGTTCTCCACCTGCGCCGGCGTGCCGCCCAGTGCCGCGGTGAGGCCGGCGGCGGCCATCGAGCAGGCCACGCCCACTTCGCCCTGGCAGCCCACTTCGGCGCCGGAGATGGAGGCGTTTTCCTTGTAGAGGATTCCTATGGCGGCGGCGGTGAGCAGGAACTCGAACACGCCTTCTTCCTTCGCGCCGGCGATGAAGCGGTGGTAGTAGTGCAGCACGGCGGGAATGATGCCGGCGGCGCCATTGGTGGGCGCGGTGACCACGCGGCCGCCGGCGGCGTTTTCCTCGTTCACCGCCAGCGCATACAGGTTCACCCAGTCGAGCACGGTGAGTGGATCGCGCATGCCGGCCTCGGGCTGGGAGGCCAGTTCAGCGTGCAGCGAGGGCGCACGCCGCGGCACGCGCAGGCCGCCGGGCAGGGTGCCTTTTTCGCGAATGCCGCGCGCGGTGCAGTCCTGCATGGCTTGCCAGAGCGCGCGCAGGCCGGCGTGGATTTCATCCAGGCTGCGCCATGCCTGTTCGTTGGCCAGCATCACGCCGGCCATGGACAGGCCGCTCTCGCGGCAGCGCTCCAGCAGTTCATCGCCGGAGTGGAACGGGTAGGGCAGTTCGGTGGTGTCGGCCACGATCCGGTCTTCGGCCGCCTCGTCCTGGTTCACCACGAAGCCGCCGCCCACCGAGTAGTAGTCGCGCGTGGCCAGCTGCAGGCCCGCCGCGTCGTAGGCGATGAAGCGCATGCCGTTGGTGTGGAAGGGCAGCTTCTGGCGCTTGTTCAGCACCAGGTCGGTCTTTTCGTCGAACTTGATCGGGTGCGTGCCCAGCAGGCGCAGCGTTTTCTCGCTGCGGATGCGCGCCAGCGCAGCCGGGATCACGTCGGGGTCCACCTGGTGCGGCCAATGGCCCTCCAGCCCCATCATCAGCGCTTTGTCGGTGCCGTGGCCGCGGCCGGTGAGGGCGAGCGAACCAAACACCTCGGCCCGCACGCGCGCGGTGCGCTCAAGCAGCCCACCTTCCTCAAGCCAGCGGCTGGCGAAGCGCGCGGCGGCGCGCATCGGCCCCACCGTGTGCGAGGACGAGGGACCGATGCCGATCTTGAACAGGTCGAAGACGCTGACGGCCATGGGCGCGGTCCCGGTGAAGTGGCCGTATTCTATGCGCCTTGCCACCCCGGCCGACTGTACGCCGGCGAACTGAGGGCCTTGCGATGCGGCTGACCCTGATCCAGCGCGACAACTGCGAGCTTTGCGACCAGGCCTGGGAGCAGCTCGCGCTCGCGGCGGTCGAGGATTTCGACCCGCTGTGGATAGACGACGACCTGGGACTGCAGGCCCGCTACGGCGAACGCATCCCCGTGCTGCGGCGCGAGGACAGCGGCGCCGAATTGGACTGGCCGTTCAGCGCGGCGGACGTGCGCGCGTTTTTGGGTGCGTGAGTCCGCCGCCGGTCAGGGTTTGGCGGCGGGCGCCAGCACCAGGCGCGTTCGCACTGCCACTTCGTCGGGCAACAACTCGGTGTCGGTCCAGTCGCCCGAGCCCACGTTGAAGGCCAGGCGGCTGAGTTTCGCTTCGCCGGTGAGCACCGGCTGCGCCCCCGCCTGCCAGCTGAAGGTCAGCGGCACCGGCTGGCTGATGCCGCGCAGCGTGAGCGTGCCGTCGGCGACGTAGCGGTTGCCGCCCAGCGCGCGGAATTTAGTGGCGACGAAGCGCGCTTCGGGAACCGCGCTGGCGTCGAAGAACTCCGAGCCCACCAGCATTTCGTCGCGCTCGGCGTTCTGGGTGCCGGCGCTGGCCAGGGCGATGCGCACGTCGAAGCGGCTGTCGGCCAGCTTGGTCGGGTCGAAGCGGATGGCCGGCGTGAACTTGGCGAACGTACCTTCGAACGACTCGCCTTGGTACACGGCGTTGAAGCCCAGGGTGGAGCCCGCCTGCGCGCGATAGTCAGCAGCCGTGGCCGCAGGCGCACACGACAGCAGAAGCAGGAAAAGGGCAAGGCGCATGTCAGGCTCCGGGGTCGTGGGGTGGCTTGGCGCGGGACGCCGGCGGCAGCATCCGCCGCAGGGTGTTGTCGCGGTTGAGGTAGTGATGCTTCAGCGCCGCCAGTGCATGCACCGTGACGATGGCGGCCAGCGCCAGGAACAGCGTTTCATGCGCGGCCAGCGCCGCCTGCTTCAACTCGGGGTCGTAGCCACTGAGCTTGGGCAGCGCGATCAGCCCGAACCACTTGAGCGGAAATCCCGAGGCCGAGTTGTACAGCCAGCCGCTGATCGGCATCGCCAGCAGGATCAAGTACAGCGCGCCGTGCGCCAGCTTCGCCATCAGCGCCTGCCACGCGGGTGTACCCGGCTCTGGCTGCGGTACGCCGGCATAGCGCCGCCACAGCAGCCGCAGCACCGTCAGCGCCAGCACCGTCAGTCCCATGCTTTTGTGCAGCGAGTAAACCTGCACCTTGGCCGGGGAGTTCGCCAGCTCCTGCATCAGGAAACCCGCGGTTGCCAGGCCCAGGATCATCAACAGGGTGAGCCAGTGGATGCCCAGGCTGACCCAACCCCATCGATCAGCGCTGTTCTTGACTGCCATCGGTGTTCTCCGTGGTTGCGGGGGCGGCTTGCGCCGGGGCGCGGATGGCTTCGGCTTCGATCCTGATCTTGACGCTATCACCCACCACGTTGGGCCAGGCATCCATGCCGAAATCGCGCCGGCTCAGTTCGGCGGTGGCGGAGAATCCTGCGGTCTGGCGCCGGGTGATGGGGTGGCGTTTGAGCGCGTTCATGGTCACGTCCAGCGCCAGTTCGCGGGTTTCACCGCGCAGGCTCAGCTGCCCGAACACGCGCGCCTGCCCCGGTGCGCCCGGCTCCACCCGGGTGGAAACGAAGCGCACCTCAGGCTGCCGCGCGGCATCCAGGAAGGTGCCGTCGAGCACGTTTTTCTCCCAGCGCGCGTCACCGAAGTCCAGGCTGGCCAACGGCACTGTCACCTCCAGCTGCGCGCTGCGCCAATCTTCGGGGTCCCACACCAGCGTGCCGGTGGCGCCGGAGAACGTGCCCAGAGACTGTGAAAAACCGGCGTGGTCCACGGCGAACACGATGCGCGTGTGTACCGGGTCTATTTGGTAAGGGAGCGCTTGGGCCGTGGCCGTGCCGGTCGGCAGCAGCGCTGCGGCAAGGAGCAATGCAGGTATCCAGGCAGCCAAGGGGTTTCTCCTACATCGCTGGTTTGCGCGTGTGGCTAGTCTAGGCCGGCCGGGTGAAGGGGGGGTACATGGCGGCGAAACCCAATGTTTCAGCAGCGCCCTGGGCGTGGACCGTGTTGGTCTGCGCGATGTTTGCTGCCGCGCCCGTGGCGGTGCTGGCGGCGGGATCAGCCGAAGCCGCGCTGTCAGCACCGCCTCCTGCGGCGGTGGCTGCGAATTCCCAGGCGACGCCCCCGTCGCTACCGCCCGGGCCGGCGCCGCTGCGCCTGCAGCGCGGCGCCCAGGAAATCGCCATGGCGCCGGGCAGCCGCTGGCTGCGCCTGCCGGCGGGTGACCGCGATTTCACCGTGCGCATTCCGCAGGGAAGCACGGCGGCGGGGCCGCAGCGCTACCGCGTTTGGCTACAGGGCCACGACGGGGGCTGGCGCGACTTCGACGCCCGCGGCATCCGGCGCTATCGCGGGCTGGCTGCGGGTAGCTACCGCCTGCGCACGGCGGTGGCCAGCGGCACGGGAGCCTGGACCGAACTACCGGCGGTGTCGCTGCTGGTGCAGGCGCCGTGGTGGCAGAGCCAGATCACGCTGGCCGCGGCCGGCCTGGGCCTGATGCTGGGGCTGGCCTGGTGGAGCTGGCTGCGCCGCGCGCAAGGGCGCCGGCGGGAGGCATGGCGCCTGGCCCAGGCGCGCCAACAGTTGGCCGAGCAGCATTCCGAGGCCAAGAGCCGCTTCCTCGCCACCCTGGGCCACGAAATCCGCACGCCCATGACCGGCGTGCTGGGCATGGCCGAGTTGCTGCAATCTAGCGCGCTCAATCCGCAGCAGCGCCACCAGGTGGACGCTATCGAGCGCGCTGGCCGGCATTTGCTGCGGTTGGTGAACGACGCGCTGGACTTGGCGCGCATCGAGGCCGGAAAGCTGGTGCTCGAGGACGCCGCGTTCGAAGTGCGGCCGCTGCTGGACGAGGTGGCGGGCCTGCTGCAGCCGCTGGCCCGGGCCAAGTCGCTGGGCTTTTCAATGCGCTGCGACGCCACCGTGGCGGCCGCGCTGCGCGGCGATGCAACGCGCGTGCGCCAGATCCTGTTCAACCTGGGCCACAACGCCATCAAGTTTTGCGAAAGCGGCGAAGTGGCGGTGCACGTCTCGGCCGAACTGCCGTCGGGGCTGCGGTTGGCGGTGCGCGATACCGGGCCGGGTTTGAGCGCCGGACAACGGGCGCGGCTGTTCCAGCGCTTCGAACCCGGGGCCGGCGACGGCATGCCGGTTTCTGGCGGCAGCGGCCTGGGCCTGGCGATCTGCAGCGAACTGGCGGCGGCCATGGGCGGCACCATCACGGTGCGCAGCGAGGTGGGCGGCGGTGCTGACTTCCGAGTGACGCTGCCGTTGCCCGCGGCGGCGGTGCCCGCGGCCATGCTGGTGCTGCCCCTGGCCGCAGCACATCCGCTGCGGCTGCTGCTGGTGGAAGACGATCCGGGCGTGGCCGACGTGGTGGTGGGCCTGCTTGAGCACGAGGGCCATGCCGTGGTGCATGCGCCGCACGGGCTGGCGGCGCTGGCGGAGCTGGAAATGGGCGCCTTCGACGCCGCCCTGCTGGACCTGGACCTGCCCGGCATCGACGGCATGGCCTTGGCAAGGCTGGTGCGCGAACGCGGCCTGCGCCTGCCCATGCTGGCGCTCACCGCGCGGGTGGACGCCGAGGCCGAGCCCGGCGCACGCGCGGCGGGCATGGGTGGGTTCCTGCGCAAGCCCGTGTCGGGCGAGCGGCTGGCCGAAGCGATTGCCGCGCTGGTGCGCTAGGCGCCGCCGTGCAGCAAGGTGTCAGCCCGGCGAGCGGCTGAACTCGTGCACGGCGTCCACCAGCACGCGCACGCTTTCGGGGTCCATGTCCGGCGACATGCCGTGGCCCAGGTTGAACACGTGGCCGGCGCGCGAGCCGCCGTTGGCCGCCGCGTAGTCATCCAGTGCGCGCTTCACTTCGGCGCGGATGCGCTCGGGCGACGCATAGAGGGTGGTGGGGTCCAGGTTGCCCTGCAGCGCGACGCGGCCGCCGGTGCGGGTGCGGGCTTCCCCAAGCGACACGGTCCAGTCCACGCCCAGTCCCTCGCTGCCGGTGTCGGCCAGCGCTTCCAGATACGGTGCATTCCCTTTTCCAAACAGGATAAGCGGGGTGCGCTCGGCGCCGTCGCCGCGCGGCAGTTCGGCGGCGATGCGCTGCAGGTAGCGCAGCGAGAATTCCCAGTACACGTGCGGCGCCAGCACGCCGCCCCAGGTATCGAACACCTGCAGCGCCTGCGCACCCGCGGCGCGCTGCGCGGCCAGGTAGGCGATGACCGCGTCGGTGGTCACTTCAAGCAGTTGATGCAGCGCCGCCGGCTCGTTGAGCGCCATGGCCTTGATGCGGGCGAAATCCTTGCTGCCGCCGCCTTCCACCATGTAACAGGCTAGGGTCCAAGGGCTGCCCGAGAAGCCAATCAGCGGCACGCGGCCATCAAGTTCGCGCCGGATCAGGCTCACCGCGTCCATCACATAGCGCAGCGAACTGCCCATGTCCGGCACGGCCAGCTTGGCGATGTCGGCAGCCGTGCGCACCGGCCGCTCGAACTTCGGGCCCTCGCCATCGGCGAAGTACAGGCCCAGTCCCATCGCGTCGGGCACGGTGAGGATGTCGGAGAACAGGATGGCAGCGTCCAGGTCGAACCGGCGCAGCGGCTGCAGGGTCACTTCGCAGGCCAGTTCGGGATTCGTGGCCAAGCCCATGAAGCTGCCGGCCTGCGCGCGGGTGGCGCGGTACTCGGGCAGGTAGCGGCCGGCCTGGCGCATCAGCCACACCGGCGTGCAGTCCACGGGTTCGCGGCGCAGGGCGCGCAGGAAGCGGTCGTTCTTGGGGGTCACGGCATCCATTCCTCAGCGCGGTGCGTCGGCACCTTGGGCAAACATCACCAGGAACCCCTTGCGCAGCTGGGCATCACGGGCGCGCTCGAACGCCGCCAGCGCCGCGTCGCGATCCAGGTACTGCTCGCGCTTGAGCTGGGTTTTGCCGCCGGTCAGGCCGCTTTCACGCAGCAGCGCCCAGCCGCCCAGCAAATCCTGCTGGAGCATCAGCTGGACATACTTCGGGGCTTCGCCAGC
The DNA here is from genome assembly GCA_031400995.1 of Lysobacteraceae bacterium. GTDB lineage: Bacteria > Pseudomonadota > Gammaproteobacteria > Xanthomonadales > Xanthomonadaceae > Arenimonas. Next base: position 4,486 of record JANNQY010000302.1, on the reverse strand, counting down.
CAGTGGTTTTTGCTGAAGTAACAGACGCATAAGCACCCATTGTAGCCAAATCCCTGCGGAAGGGACTCCCATGCCAGCGAAACCTGTAGGAGGGACTTCAGTCCCGATAGCTCTCGGACGAAGGCATCGGGACTGAAGTCCCTCCTACAGGTTTTTCTGCCACGGGAGTTGCTCGGGGTGGCGGCTTAGGCGTCCAGGACTGGGAGGATGTCGGCGTCGGAGACGTCGGTGACTACCTCGGCCTGGCCCAGGCCCGACCACAGGATCAGGCGAACGGCGCCCGACAAGGCCTTTTTGTCCAGGCGCATGCGGCCTAGCAGGGCTTCGCCAGACAGACCCGCCGGCACCGCGACGGGCAGCTCCAGCCGCTCCAGCAGCGCCGCCAGGCGCGCGGTATCGGACCAGGGCGCGCGGCCCAGGTCGGCCGACAGCCGCGCCGCCAGAACCATGCCCACGGCAATGGCCTCGCCGTGGAGCAGGCCGCCATAGCCCTGCTCGGTTTCGATGGCATGTCCGAAGGTGTGGCCGAAATTGAGCAGCATGCGTTCGCCCTGTTCGGTCTCATCGCGCGCCACGATGCCGGCCTTGTGCCGGCAGCTGGTGGCCACGGCGTGGGCCAGCGCGTCGGGATCGCGCGCCAGCAGGGCGTCGGCGTTTTCCTCGAGCCAAGAAAAGAATTCAGCGTCGCCTAGCGCGCCGTACTTCACTACTTCAGCCAGGCCCGCGCGAAGTTCGCGGACGGGCAGGGTGTCCAGCGTGGCCAAGTCGGCGATGACAGCGGCCGGCTGATGGAAGGCGCCCACCAGGTTCTTGCCCTGCGGCAGGTCCACCGCGGTCTTTCCGCCCACCGAAGAATCCACCATTGCCAGCAGGGTGGTGGGCAGCTGCACCAAACGCACGCCGCGCATCCAGCAGGCGGCGGCGAAGCCGGCCAAATCACCCACCACGCCGCCGCCCAAGGCCAGCACGGTGGCGTCGCGGCTGGCGCCTTGCGCGGCCAGCGCGGCCATCACTTCGGCAAAGCGCGCCAGGGTTTTTTCCTGCTCGCCCGGCGGCAGCACCAGGGTGCGCACCGCTTTTCCGGTCAAGGCCGCCTCTACGCGCGCCAAATAGTACGGCGCCACGTTGGCGTCGGTGACGATCAGCGCATGCCGCCCGGTGACGCAGGCCGCCAGCGCCGCGGCATCGTCCAACAGGCCGCGGCCGATGCGGATGGGGTAGCGCCGCGCGCCCAGCTCCACGTCCAGGGAATGCACGGCCATCAGGCCACCGCCGTGCGCTGCCAGCGCTGTTCCAGCACCGCGCCCAACTGTTCGGCGGCGATGGCCACGGTAAGCCCGTCGGCATCGAAGGCCAAGTCGGCGATGTCGCGGTAGATCGGCCCCCGCTCGGACGCCAGGGATTCGAGCTTGCTGCGCTTGTCGCCCACCGCCAGCAGCGGCCGGCTGCGGTCGCGCGCCAAGCGCTCGATCTGCTGGGACACGCTGACCTGCAGGTGCACCACGAAGCCGCGCTCGCGCAGTCGCACGCGGTTGGCCTCGGCCAGCACCGCGCCGCCGCCGGTAGCCACCAGCTGGCCGTCGCCGCGCATCAGGTCCGCAATCAGCGCACTTTCACGGGCGCGAAAACCGGCCTCGCCTTCACACTCGAAAATCAGCGGCACCGGCGCCCCGGTGACCTCTTCCAGCCGGTGGTCGCAGTCCACGAACAGCAGGCCCAGGCGCGCCGCCAGGCGCTTGCCAATGGAGGTCTTGCCGGCGCCCATGGGGCCCACGAGCACGAGGTTTGGGGCGGGATTCATGGGTCACGATGCTAGCATCCCGGCATGGAATATTTTTTGAAAGCTGGCCCGCCACACGCCTTCTTCGGGCCTGCGCCAGCATGAGCGCACGCTGCATCGTGGTGGCCGGCGCGGGCGACGTGGGCAGCCGTCTGGCCGCGCTGCGGCTGGCCGGCGGCGACGACGTGGTGGCGCTGCGTCGCAGCGAGGGCGAGGCCGTCCCAGGCCTGCATCGGGTGCGCGCCAACCTGGCCACGGGTGAGGGCCTGGCCAGGCTGCCGCGCCAGGCCGAGGCCATCGTTTTTTGCGCGGCGCCCGACCAGCGCGACGAGGCCGCCTATCGCGCGCTGTATCTCGACGGCCTGCGCCGGCTGCTGGACAACTGCGAGGCCCCGCGCGTGGTGTTCGTGTCTTCCACCGCGGTGTACGGCGGTGATGATGGCGCCTGGGTGGATGAAGGCACGCCGGCCAACAGCGACGCCTTCAACGGCCGCGTGCTGCGCCAGGCCGAACAGGTGCTGGCCGCCCGCGACGGCGGCGTGGCCCTGCGTTTGTCCGGTCTCTACGGGCCGGGCCGGGAAGCGATGCTGCGCAAGGCCCGCGCCGGCACGGCGGGCGAGCCACGCTGGACCAATCGCCTGCACGTGCAGGACGCCGCTTCCGCGCTGTCGCATTTGCTGGATTTGACGCGTCCGCTGCCGCTGTACCTGGGCAGCGATGACGCCCCGGCGCTGGAGCACGAGGTGTTGGCCTGGGTGCGTGAGCGCGAAGGCCTGCCGGCCGTGGCGCCGGTGGCCGGGCCGGAGCGCGGGCGCCGCGTCCGCAACCTGCGCCTGCGCGCCAGCGGCTGGGCGCCGGCCTTCCCCGATTACCGCAGCGGCTACGGCGAGCTGCTGGCCCCGGCCAGCGATTCGTAACGCGATGCTGCCGCGTGCCGGTGCAAAATAAAGAAAAGGAGATGAACATGAGCGACCTGTACACCGAGGCCCTGGCCACGTTTGCCAGCCTGCTGGCCGAGGCTACCGCCACTGGCGATCCCGAGCCCACGGCGATGACCTTGGCCACCGCCGACGCACAGGGACGCCCGGCGGCGCGCACCGTGCTGCTCAAGGCCTTCGACGCCCGCGGTTTCGTCTTTTACACCAACTACGACAGCCGCAAAGGCCAGCAGCTCACCGCTAATCCGCAGGCCGCGCTGCTGTTCCTGTGGAAGTCGCTGCGCGAACAGGTGCAGGTGAAGATTGAAGGGCTGGTGGAGCCGGTCAGCCTGGCCGAAGCCGACGAATATTTCGCCTCGCGGCCGCGGCCCAGCCAGATCGGCGCCTGGGCCTCGCTGCAGTCGCAGACGCTGGACGCGCGCGAAACCTTCGAGACGCGCATTGATGCCTTCGAGAAGAAGTTTGAGGGCGTAGACGTGCCGCGTCCCGCGCACTGGTCCGGCTTCAGGGTGGTGCCCGAGCGCATCGAGTTCTGGTACGGCGCGCGCTTCCGGCTGCATGAGCGCCAGCACTACCAGCGGGTGGACGGCCAGTGGACCCAGCGGATGCTGTATCCGTGAGCCACGGCCCACGGCGCATCGTCTGCCTCACCGAAGAGCCCACCGAGGTGCTGTACGCGCTGGGCGAGCAGGCGCGCATCGTCGGCATTTCCGGCTTCACGGTGCGGCCGCCGCAGGCGCGCCGTGAAAAACCCAAGGTCAGCGCGTTCACCTCCGCCAAGATCGACGAGATCCTCAAGCTCGAACCCGACTTCGTTGTCGGGTTCTCCGACATCCAGGCCGACATTGCCGCCGAGCTGGTCCGGCGCGGCGTGGAAGTTTGGATCAGCAACCACCGCAGCGTGGCGCAGATCATCGACTACGTGCGTCGCCTCGGCGCACTGGTGGGCGCTGCCGCTGCCGCCAACGCCTATGCCGACCAGCTCCAGCGCGGGCTGGACGCCGTGCAGGCGGCCGCCGCCGATTTGCCGCGCCGCCCCAAGGTGTATTTCGAAGAGTGGGACGAGCCGCGCATCAGCGGCATCCAATGGGTGGCCGAACTGGTGCGCATCGCCGGCGGCGATGACATCTTCCCGGAGCTGGCGGCGCAGTCGCTGGCGAAATACCGCATCCTGGCTGACGACAGCGAAATCCTCGCCCGTGCGCCCGACATCATCTTCGGCTCGTGGTGCGGCAAGAAATTCCAGCCCGGCACCGTCGCCGCGCGCTCCGGCTGGGCCAGCGTGCCGGCCGTGCGCGACGGCGAACTGCACGAAATAAAATCACCGAGCATCCTGCAGCCCGGCCCCGCGGCGCTCACCGACGGCGTGCAGGCAATGGCGGCGCACATCCGCCGCTGGGCGCTGCGTTAGGCCTCAGCCAGCGCCTGCACGCCCAGCGTGGCCAGCATCTCGGTCATTTGCCCAGCCTGCATCGCTTTTTCGCTGGACGCGTTGCCCTGTTCGGCGCGCTTGGCCACGCCCTGGGCAATGGCCGCCAGGCGGAAGAAGCTGAAGGCCAGCACGAACGCCCAGTCGTCGGGAATCGGCCGCCCGGTGAGCTGGGAATAGCGCGCCAGCAGCGCCGCTTCCTCGGGAATACCCAGGGCCACGCGGTCAAGGCCCGCCAACCCCGGCAGCGCCGGATTGCGCGGCAAACGCAGCGCCATGCAGAAGTAGCCCAGGTCGGCCAGCGGATGGCCAAGCGTGGACAGCTCCCAGTCCACGATC
>JANNQY010000301.1:0-3913 GCA_031400995.1 Lysobacteraceae bacterium | reverse complement strand
GGCACCACCCGATCCCATCCCGAACTCGGAAGTGAAACGCAGCTGCGCCAATGGTAGTGTGGCCTAAGCCATGCAAGAGTAGGTCATCGCCAGGGTTTTTATCCCAAAACGCCGCCCCCAAAAGGGCGGCGTTTTTCTTTGCCTGTGGGAGGGACTTCAGTCCCGATGCCCTTTCTTTGTGGGAGGGACTTCAGTCCCGATGCCCTTTGCCAGGAGCGTCGGGACTAAAGTCCCTCCCACAAGAGCCCTGCCACAGATCGGGTATGGAGCTGAGGCTCGGAAAAATTCTCTGCATCGCCTTGTTGCCCGCCGCAGGCCGCTGCTATAATTCCGCGGCTTAAGGGAACGCCACTGAGCACGAATTGAACCGCGCGTCCCGCCCTGTCACCCCCCAAGCCCTCGTCCTCCCCTTGTGCCAACTGGCCGTGGGTTGCGCCGGCGCCGCGATAGTGGCGTTTCGGGCCGGGAATGACGCTGCACTGGCCCTGTTGGCTGGCGCGGCGGTGATCGCGGCGGCGCAACTCGTTTTCAGCTGGCGGACGGACCTGGGATCGCATTCGGCAACCGCTACGCGGATGTTCGGGCGCCTGCTCCTCGGGACGTTGCTCAAGTGGTTGGTGATTGGCGCGGGTCTGGCCATCGCCATGACACAGGGGCTGATCCCTGCCTACGTACTGGGGGGCGCGCTGCTTGCCTTCCTCGCCTATTTGATCTGCTTGCCATGGTTGCTTCGATGAATCGACTCCTTCAAGTCGCCGGTGACAGTCCCAGCGAATACGTCACCCACCACCTCGAGCACTGGACCGTTTCCATCGGTGATGGTTGGTTCATGAAACTCAACGTCGACAGCCTGATCGTGTCGGTTGCGATCGGCCTGTTTGGCCTGGGCATGTTCTGGTTCATGGGTCGCCGCGCCACGTCCGGCGTGCCGGGCAAGCTGCAGGCCTTCCTGGAGATCGTGGTCGAATTCATCGACACCCAGGTGCGCGACGTGTTCCACGGCGACCGCAAGTTCGTCGCCCCGCTGGCGCTCACCATCTTCATCTGGATCTTCCTGATGAACGCGATGAAGATGCTGCCGGTGGATCTGGTGCCTGGCGTCGCCAAGGCCGCAGGCAGCGACTATTTCCGCGCGGTGCCGACCGCCGACCTCAACACCACGCTCGCAATTTCCACTACCGTGTTGATCTTGATGTTCGCGTTCGCCATCAAGTCCAAGGGTGCATTCGGCTTCGGAAAGGAGCTGCTGACCGCGCCCTTCCACGCTCACGGCACGGGCATGAAGCTGGCGCTTGCACCGGCCAACCTCGGTCTTAACGTCATCGAGTACCTCTCTAAGCCGGTCAGCCTGGCCATGCGCCTGTTCGGCAATATGTTCGCCGGTGAACTGGTGTTCCTGCTCATTGCATTGCTGGGCGCGGCAGGCGGCCACTTCATCATGGAGGTCGGCGGCTTTGCCGGCACCACCGGCGGCATCCTGGCTTTCCTTGGCGCCGTGCTCGCGGGCGCCGGCTGGTCCATCTTCCACATCCTGGTGATCACCCTCCAGGCGTACATCTTCATGATTCTCACCGTGGTCTATCTCTCGATGTCCACCGAATCACACTGATCCGCTTTGCACTTTCCCCTTAACCTGACTCCGTAAAAAAGGACTGCACCATGGACATGACCCTCGTCGCCCAAATCCAGAGTTCCACTGCCCTCGCCATCGGCATCATCATCGGCCTGGGCGCCCTCGGCGCCTGCATCGGCATCGGCATCATGGGCTCGAAGTTCCTCGAGAGCGCCGCTCGCCAGCCGGAGCTGGTGCCGATGCTGTCGGGCCGCATGTTCCTGCTCGCCGGCCTGATCGACGCCGCCTTCATCATCGGCCTGGCCATCGCGCTGTTCTTCGCGTTCGCCAACCCGCTGCTGGCCCAGTTGACCTAAACGCTTCGACTTGTTTCGGACGGGGTCGCGCCACCGGCGCGGCCCCTCGACCAGTCACCGCGGAGTAAAGAATGGATATCAACGCCACTTTCATCGGGCAGGCACTCGCGTTCGCGATCCTGATCTGGTTCTCGTACAAGTTCGTGTGGCCGCCGATGATGGGCGCCATCGAAGAGCGCCAGCTCAAGATCGCCGAAGGCCTCGAAGCCGCCGATCGCAGCAAGAAAGATCTCGCCCAGGCCGAAGAAAAGGTCAACGAGGTGCTGCGCGAAGCCCGCACCAAGGCCAACGAGATCATCGACCAGGCGCAGGTCCGGGCCAACCAGATCGTTGACCAGGCCAAGACCGATGCCATCGTCGAAGCCGGCCGGCAGAAGACCCTGGCCTTGGCCGAGATCGAGTCCGCCGCCAACCGCGCCAAGGAAGACCTGCGTCGCCAGGTGTCCGTGCTGGCCGTGGCCGGCGCCGAGAAGCTGATCCGCCGCGAGATCGACGGCAGCGTCCACAAGGCGCTGCTGGACGAGCTGGCGGCCGAGATCTGAGGCTGACCCGACAATGAGCCAAGCCCTCACCCTCGCCCGTCCCTATGCCCGCGCCGCGTTCGCGCTGGCCCAGGAAAACGGTCGCCTGCCGCAGTGGTCGCAAATGATCGGCTTTGCCGCTCAAGCGTCCGCAGTGCCGGCGGCGCACGGCGCGCTGCAGCACCCGCAGGCCAAGGCGGACGATCTGGTCAACCTGCTGCTGCCCCCGGGCGACAGCGACCCGACGTTTCGCCAGTTCCTGGTGGTGCTGGCGGACAACCGCCGGCTGCCGCTGCTGCCGGAAATCTCCGGGCTGTTCGACCAACTGCGCGCCGATGCCGAGCGCGTGGTCAAGGCCGTGGTCACTTCCGCCCAGCCGTTGGACGAAGCCGCGCTGGCCAAGCTGCGTGATTCCCTGCGCAAGCGCTTCGGCCGCGAGGTGGATGTCACCACCGCGGTGGATGCGGCGCTGATTGGCGGCGCGGTGATCGACACCGGCGACATCGTCATTGATGGCTCACTCCGTACCAAGCTGGCGCGCCTCGGGGCGGCGCTGGCGAACTGAATCCGTTTTTCCTTTGAACCAAGCGCCGGCGCAGGCCGGACGACCCAGGGATATCCCCATGCAGACGCTCAACCCGTCCGAAATCAGCGAACTCATCAAGAGCCGCATCGAGAACGTCAAGCTGGCCGCCGAGGCCCGCAACGAAGGCACCGTTACTTCGGTGTCCGACGGCATCGTGCGCATCCACGGCCTGGCCGACGTGATGCAGGGCGAAATGATCGAGCTCCCCAATGCCACCTTCGCCTTGGCGCTGAACCTGGAGCGCGACTCGGTCGGCGCCGTGGTGCTGGGTGACTACGAGCATCTGCGCGAAGGCGACGTCGCCAAGACCACCGCCCGCATCCTGGAGGTGCCGATCGGCCCCGAGCTGCTCGGCCGCGTGGTGAACGCGCTGGGCGAGCCGATCGACGGCAAGGGCCCGATCACGGCCACCCTGAGCGCGCCGGTGGAAAAAGTGGCGCCGGGCGTGATCTGGCGCAAGTCGGTGTCGCAGCCGGTGCAGACCGGCTACAAGTCGGTGGACGCCATGATCCCGGTCGGCCGCGGCCAGCGCGAACTGCTCATCGGCGACCGCCAGACCGGCAAGACCGCCCTGGCCATCGACGCGATCATCAACCAGAAGCACACCGGCGTTAAGTGCATCTACGTCGCCATCGGCCAGAAGGCGTCGTCGGTGGCCAACGTCGTGCGCAAGCTCGAAGAGAACGGCGCGCTGGCCCACACCATCGTCGTCGCCGCCACCGCGTCCGAGTCGGCCGCCATGCAGTACATCGCGCCGTACTCGGGCTGCACCATGGGCGAGTACTTCCGCGACCGCGGCGAAGACGCCCTGATCGTGTACGACGACCTGTCCAAGCAGGCCGTGGCCTACCGCCAGATTTCGCTGCTGCTGCGCCGC
>JANNQY010000300.1:0-3686 GCA_031400995.1 Lysobacteraceae bacterium | reverse complement strand
CCGGTGTGAAACGCCGCGCCATGTGCGAAATCGAGTCCACCGGGGATCTGCCGGACCTGTGATGCCGGCACGACGATGGACTCGGCAATCGCTCCCGATCGAAGCACCACGCACACACGCTCGCCGATCGCGAAATTCGCTACGCCGGTACCGATGGCAACCACTTCCCCCGCTGCCTCCATGCCTACTACGAAAGGAAGCACTGGACGGTGCTGGTACAGGCCTCGCGCCATCAATACATCCGGAAACGAGACACCGGCGGCACGCACGCGAATCGATAGCTCGCCCGCGCCGGGCGATATGTACGATACGGTCGCAATACGAAGCCCCGACAGATCATCGGTAAGGCGCTCGCACAGAAGCGCCTTGACACTCGCATCAGGGATGCCCATAGGATCGCCGGTTGAAGAGTTCGGATTGAACGGTAACATGTGGACTTCGGCTCGTTTCCCCGCAGCGGGAACCGGCCGGGTCGAGCATTCGAACACCCCAAAGGAGCAGCGCATGGCCGCAGCCGATTACGTCGTTCACGATGGCGTCGCCGTCATTACGTTCAACAATCCGCCGATGAACACGCTTGCCCACGCGATGCGCGAGGCGGTCAATGCGCACTTTCAGCAAGCGCTTGGCGATCCTGCCGTGAAGTCGATCGTGTTGATGGGAAGTGGAAGGGCCTTCTGCGCCGGCGCGGAAGTCCGTGAGTTCAACACGCCGAAGGCGCTGGCGTCACCCAATACCCGCGAACTGCTCGTGACCATCGAGTCGTCCACGAAGCCGGTGGTCGCGGCAATTCACGGCTTCGCGCTCGGAGGCGGATTCGAGCTCGCACTGGCCTGCCACTATCGAGTCGCGGTTCCGGACGCGCAGGTCGGCCTTCCTGAGGTGAAGCTTGGGATTCTGCCGGGAGCTGGTGGCACGCAACGACTTCCCCGCGCGATCGGCGTCGAGAAAGCGCTCGACATGATCCTGGCCGGCACGCAGGTCGCGGCACAGACGCTGGCGGGTACACCTGCGATCGACGCGATCATCGCTGGCAATCTGCTGGAAGGTGCGGTCGCATTCGCAACCAAAAGTCAGGGGCAGCCGCTTCGGCGCCTGCGCGACCTCCGCGCGAGCGTTGCCAATGCAGACGCGTACTTCGCTTCGGCACGGGAGAAAGCAGCCAAGGAATCGCGCGGATTTCCAGCGCCTCTGAAGATCATCGACGCAGTGGAAGCTTCGGTAAGACTTCCGTTCGATGATGGCATCAAGGCTTTCCACGTCGTAGTTGAGCTCGATCTTTTCATCGAATGCATCTGGCGGCCGATACAGCGCCAGGGTTTCCGGCGCCTGCCCCAGCAGTTGGTCCAGATGCGCCAGCACCGGCGCACCGAAGCGCTGGCCCAGCGACCCGCGCGGCAGCGCCAGTACCTGCCCCAGCGTGCGGATGGCCATGCGTTCGAGCGCCGGCGCGGCGCCGCCGGGCAGGCGCGCGCGCGCCACCGGCACCGATGCCAGTGCGCGGCGCAGCACGTCGTGTGACGTCACCGCCAACACGTCCTGGTGGCCGGCCAGCACGGCCGCCGCGGCTGCCGTGGGCGCCAGCGCGATGCGGTGGCGGAAACCCAGCGCCGCCAAATCCTCGCGCAGGCGCGCTTCGAATGCCGGCCACGGCCCGAACAGGCCCAGGCTGCCCTGCACTTCCAGCAGCAGCGCGCCCGGGATGTCGGTGCTGACCTGGGAGCTGTAGCGATACGCCCACGCTGCGAGGAAATCACGGGCCCGCGCGCGGCGCGCCGGGTCGTCGTCCAGCACCTGCAGATCAACGCACAGCGCTTCGGCCGCGGCGATGGACTGGCCGCGGTGCAGGCCGCGCGCCGCCGCCGCATCGTTCACCGCCGACAGCACGCGCCGCTGCAGCGGCCCGCTCACCAGGGCCAGCGGCTCATCAGGCGCCGGGTGGCGGCGAAGGACGGTGTCCAGCGCCAGGTGCGGCAGCAATACGCAGGCCCAAAGCATCGTCGCGCCGCATCAATGCAGGGGCGAAGGAAACGGCACGGGCGCGGCCGGCGCCAGGCCGCCGCGGCACTTGAGCACGCGCAGCTGTTCGCGTTCGACCTGCAGGCGCAGCGCGGCGGGTGAAGCGTTAGCGGCGGCGCGCGCATCGCGGAAGGCGAACACCAGCGTTTGGCCGCTTTCGGCCGCCACCTGCAGCCGGCGCAGCGCGCGATCGTCGGCGCCGTGCGGCCAGCACAGCACCGACGACAGGCAGCCCGCGCGCAGGCACTGTTCGGTGGCCCACAGCGCCTGGCGCGGCTCGGCCGCCACCAGGTGCACTCGCTCGAAGACCACGCCCGCCGCCGCCCACGCCCGCGGGTGCGGCACGTAGGGCGGCGCCACCAGGGCGATGTCGCGGCCGGCCTGCGTGTGCCGCGCCAAGGTGGGCAGCACCAAGCGCAGTTCGCCAAAGCCGTCGGCCGGCAGCAGCACGTCCACCAGCGCGGCTTCGGGCCAGCCGGCGCTGGGCAGCGCCGCGTCCAGCGCGGCGTGGCCGCTGGGCTCGGCGCTGGCCGGCCGCGGCGCGGGCTGGCCGCGCCAGAGCCGGCGGTCGGCCAGCAGGACATCCAGAGAGACCAGCGCACCCACGCCCTAGCCCTTGCGCACCAGGCCGCAGTACAGGCCTTCGATGGCGAAATCGGCGTCGGCGGGCACTTCGATGGGCGCGTAGTCGGGGTTGCGCGGCAGCAGCAGGATCTTGTCGCGCCGGCGCTGCAGGCGCTTCACGGTGATCTCGCCGTCGATGCGCGCCACCACGATCTGGCCGTTCTCGGCCACGGCGATACGGTGCACGGCGATCAAATCACCGCTGAGGATACCGTCGTCGCGCATCGAATCGCCCTTCACCCGCAGCAGGTAGTCGGGCTGCGGGAAAAACGCCGCGCGGTCGAACAGCAGCTGGCCTTCATGCCCGGCCTGGGCGTCGATGGGCGCGCCGGCAGCCACCTGGCCCAGGATGGGCAGGGTGATCGTGTCGTCGCGACGCGCGGCTTTGCGCGCCGCCGCCGGCAGCCGGATGCCGCGCGCCCGCCCCGGCAGCAGCAGCAGCGCGCCCTTGGACTCGAGCATGCGCAGGTGTTTGTGCGCGGCGCTGTCGTGGATGCCGAAGGCACGGGCGATTTCCGCCACCGACGGTGCCCCTTCGCTGCGGATGCGCGCGGCGATGAAGTCGTAGACGGCCTGTTGGCGGGAAGTGAGGGGGTCGGTCATGGGTGAATATTTATACACCTTAGTGGGCGAATGTCACCCCCTTCTGGAAGCGCCAAGGGATTCAAGCAGTTGGGTGTCTCATGGGCTGAGGCAGCGGGCAAAAGCCTCCTCGGCGCGGGCAATCTCACCGCATGAGACCCGACTGGGTTCAGCTGGCGACCCGCACCAGGCCAGCCCGCATGCCCGCGTCCACCCAGCTCGCCCCGCACCGCCACGCCACCGGCCTGCTGCCGGTCCCGGAAAAAACCCCGCAGGCACTCACCGACCGCCTGGGCCGCAAGTACGCCGACCGCATCACTGGCGTCATCCACCTGCCCGGCCGCGCGGGCGCGTATGCGCCCTTCCCCGCCGACTTGCCCGAGGCGCTCGTGGCCGCCCTGCGCAGCCGCGGCATCCACCAGCTCTACAGCCACCAGGCCGAAGCGTGGTGCGCCACGCAG
>JANNQY010000299.1:0-4493 GCA_031400995.1 Lysobacteraceae bacterium | reverse complement strand
GGCCGCGCTGCCTGATCCGCTGAAGCCGCTGGCCGTGGGCTTCCACAGCCTGCCGCGTTCCCAGGGTGGCTCATTGGTGCTGGGGGAGGAGGACGACAACGGCCACTTCCTGTACCTGCTGTTCAAGCAGGACCAGGTGGACAGCCTGGCGTTCTGGTTCGGCATGGCGCCGCTGGCCATCGTGCTGGTGGTTATCTACGTGATCGCGTGGTCCACGTATCGAACCTCGAAGCGCGCCGTTTCGCCGGTGATCTGGCTGGCCGGGCAGGTGCAGCGCTGGGACCCCAAGCGGCCTGAGGCCAGCGCGCTGCGGCCGGAGAACCTGCCTCTGGACGTGGAGGGTGAAACCCTGGTGCTGGCATCGTCCCTGCATGATTTTGCCACCCGGATCGAGAGTTTCGTCGAGCGCGAACGCGACTTCACTCGCGACGCCTCGCATGAGCTGCGCACGCCGCTCACGGTGATTCGCGTAGCGGGCGACATGATGGACGGCGATGAAAGCCTGTCGGTGTCCACGCGCCGCGCGCTGCGCCGCATCCAGGGCGCCGGGCGCGACATGGAGGCCTTGATCGAGGCCTTCCTGATCCTTGCGCGCGAGGGTGACACCGGCCTGCCGGACGATGATTTCGCCGTCAGTGAGGTGGTGGCGGAGGAAGTTGAGAAAGCCCGCCCATTGGTGGGAAACAAGCCGGTGCAGCTGCATTTCGTCAGCGAAGCTGACTTCGAGCTGCATGCGCCGGCGCGGGTGCTGTCGGTGCTGCTGAGCAACCTGCTGCGCAACGCCTGCCACTACACCGACGAGGGCAGCGTAACGGTGACGCTGCGCCGGGGAAGCATCGCGGTGGCCGACACCGGGGTGGGCATGAGCCCGGAGGAGCTGGCGCGCGTGTTCGAGCCCTTCTATCGCGCGGGCGAGCGCAACAAGGACGGGCAGGGCATCGGCCTGTCCATCGTGCAGCGGCTCTCCCAGCGCTATGGCTGGCCGGTGACGCTGGAAAGCCAGCCTGGTCGCGGCACCATCGCGACCATTCGCTTCCCGCAGCAGGTGGTGCCGGCCTGACAGAGTTGGGGCGCCATTCCGGCCGCTCGTGGCCTGAGGCTACACTGCGGGCTGGTTTCCCCCGCCGGAGTACCCGATGCGCACTGCCTTCCTTGCCTTGGCCCTGTCACTGGCCGCAAGCCAGGTGACCGCTGCGCCAGCGCCCACCGCGCTGGTCATCCACGCCGGCGCTGGCGTCATCGACCGAGCGTCGCTTTCCGAGGAGGACGAAGCCGCGGTGCGCGCGGACCTGGACCGGGCGCTGGACGCCGGCCATGCCGTGCTAACTGCCAAGGGCAGTGCCCTGGACGCCGTCACCGCCGCCGTCCTGGTGCTCGAAGAGTCGCCGTGGTTCAACGCCGGCAAGGGCGCCGTTTTCAACGCCCAGGGCGGCCACGAACTCGATGCGGCGGTGATGGAGGGGCATACGCGCCGCGCTGGTTCAGTGGCGGGCGTGAGCACGGTTCGCAACCCGGTTCGGCTAGCGCGCGCGGTGATGGAACACTCGCCGCACGTGATGCTGGCGGGCCTGGGTGCGGAAGCCTTCGCCGACACGCGGCCGGAGATAGCGCGCGTGGCGAATGACTGGTTCGACACACCGCGCCGACTCAAGCAGCTCGAGGAGGCCCGTGCGCTCGAGCGGGCGGGCCAAGCGCGCGCGCCCGGGGCGTTCTTTGGCACGGTGGGTGCGGTGGCGCTGGATGCGAACGGCCACCTCGCCGCCGCCACGTCCACCGGCGGCATGACCAACAAGCGCTGGGGCCGCGTTGGCGACGCGCCGCTGATTGGTGTCGGCACCTGGGCCGACGGGCGCTGCGGCGTATCGGCCACGGGCTGGGGCGAGTACTACATCCGCACCGCCGCTGCGCACGACCTCTGCGCCCGCGTGGCCTACGGCGGCGACACGCTGGAAGCCGCCGCCGAGGAAGTGATCAACGGCGTCATCCCGCGCCTGGGCGGCAACGGCGGCGCCATCGCCATGGACGCCGACGGCAACATCGCCATGCCCTTCAACACCAGCGGCATGTACCGCGGCTGGATCCATCCCGACGGGCGCCGCGGAACCGCGGTGTTCCGCGGCCCCTGAGGATGGCGCGGCGCGGAGGCCGGCGCTAGAAGCGCCGGTCGCCCGACAGGATGCCGCCCAATCCACCCAGCACCGAGCCTTCGTCGCGGCTGCCGCCGTTCTGGTAGGCGGCGCTGAGCATGCGCCCGGCCAGGCGCGAGAACGGCAGCGACTGCAGCCAGATCTTGCCCGGTCCGGTGAGCGTGGCCAGGAACACGCCCTCGCCACCGAACAGCATCGATTTCACCCCGCCCACCGGCTGCACGTCGAAGTTCACCGTGGTGGTCATGGCGACGATGCAGCCGGTGTCCACGTCCAGGCGCTCGCCCGGGCGCAGTTCGCGCTCCACGATGGTGCCGCCGGCATGGATGAATACCAGGCCGTCGCCCTCGAGCTTCTGCATGATGAAACCCTCGCCGCCAAACAGCGCGGTCATCATCTTTTTCTGGAAGAAAATACCAATGGAAACCCCGCGTGCCGCGCACAGGAAACTGTCTTTCTGGGCGATGATGCTGCCGCCGTAATTTGAAAGTGTCATTGGCACGATTGTGCCGGGATAAGGCGCCGCGAACGCCACCTTGGCCTTGCCGCTGCCGCCGTGTGAGAACACCGTGGTGAACAGCCCTTCGCCGGTGACCAGGCGCTTGCCCGCGCCCACCAGCTTGTCCATGAAGCCGCCGCCGCTGCTGGCCTGCGAGCCGTCGCCGAACACGGTTTCCATGCGGATCGCGGCGTCCTTGTACATCATCGAACCCGCTTCGGCCACGGCGCTTTCGCCCGGATCGAGCTCGATCTCCACGAACTGCATGTCTTCACCGAAAATCCGGTAGTCCACGCTGTCGCTGCGCGCGCCCGCTGCCATCGCCTTGGCCAGGGGCGGCGGCGCCGTCAATGCACCGGGCGCGGATTCGGCGCGCAGTTCAGTGCAGGCGCTGATGGGAATCCATTCCGGGAAACCCTGGCGCCAACAGTGGCCACTGGGGTCCTTGCTGGCCTGCGCGATGGCGGCGGCGTGGTCCAGCGGGCCCATCTGCTGGCCGCGATAGCTCAAGTACCACTGGTGCATGGTGAACTCCTTGGGGGTCAGGCGATGCCAAGCTGCGTGTGGATTTCGCGCCGGGCGGACAGCTCCAGCGGCAGCGCCGCCGCCAGCCGATCCAGGAAGGCAAGTTCGTCGGGCGTGTCGGCGCCGATGGTGAGCAGGGCGGCGGCATACACCTCGCCGCGTTGCGCCGGTGAGGTACGCACGGCCAGCTGTTCCAGAGTGAACGGGGCGCGGATCTCGGCGTCCAAGGCCCGCAGGTCCTCGTCGCCCAGGCCGGCCTGGCGGGCGCGGCCCAGGATGGCCTCGCGCTCGCCGCCGTCAATCAGGCCGTCGGCGTGCGCGGCGGTGATCATGGCGCGGAGCAGGTGCATGGCTTCGGCCAGGCGCTCCGGCGATGACGCAACGGCCGGCGGCGGCGGGGGAGGCGTCGACGTGGCGCCGGGCGGCGGTGGCGGCGGGCCACCGGCGCCGGACAGCGTATTGGGCGAAACGGCCGGCTGCTGGTAGTGCTGGTAGGCCGCCATGGCGATGCCCAGCAGGCCCATGCCCAGCTTCGCTTTGCTCGTACCGGACATGCCGCCCAGCAGGCCGCTTTTGCCGCGCTTGCGCTGGCTTCCGCCCAGTTGGCCCGACATCGAATCGCCCAACAGCTGGCCGAGTAACTTTTCCGGATTGAACATGGGCATTCCAATTGAGGGGACTTTCCCTCCGTGGGGACGCCTGCGGCCGGGCGCAAGGTCGGGCCCGGGGGGATGTGGCAAAATGGCGGCCTTCTTCGGGCGGGCCTGAGCGCGCAATGGCAGACAGCACCGGCACCCATGCCCCACGCAGTCCGTTCCGGGCCTGGCAGGCCTTCCTGTGGTCCATGAAGGGCCTGCGCACCACCTGGGACTTGGAGTCATCGTTCCGCCTTGAGGTTTACCTGTTCCTGGTGCTGGCGCCACTGGCGCTGTGGCTGGGCGAGAGCGGGCTGGAGCGCGCGGTGCTGGTGGGCTCGCTGATGGTCGTGCTGGTGGTTGAGGTGCTCAATTCGGCCGTGGAGGCCGTGGTGGACCGCTGGGGCAGCGAGCACCATGATTTGGCGGGGCGGGCCAAGGACATGGGCTCGGCCGCGGTGTTCCTGTCCGACATGAACGTACTCTTGTGCTGGGGCCTGATCCTGGGCCCTCGTTTCTTCACTTAAGGCGGCACGATGGACTGGCTGTTCAGTACCGAAATCTGGGTTGCGCTGTTTACGTTGGCCATGCTCGAAATCGTGCTTGGCATCGACAACCTCATCTTCATCGCGCTGGTCGTTGAAACGCTCCCCGAGCAGCACCGCAAGAAAGCGCGCCTGCTCGGAT
>JANNQY010000298.1:0-2075 GCA_031400995.1 Lysobacteraceae bacterium | reverse complement strand
GCAGCCCGATGGGCCAATCAGCGAGGTCACCCGCTTCTCGGGCACGTCCAGGTTGATGTCCTTGAGCGCAGTGAACGCGCCGTAGTGGAAGGCCAGGTTACGGGCTGAAAGCTTGGCGGCGCGCGGCGCGAGCTCAGCCGCGGCCGGGACGACGGTATTGAAGGCGATCGGGGCTTCAGTCATGGCTCATCTTCTTGCGCAGCAGGAAATAGCGGGCGGTGATGCTGACGATCAGCACGAACACCGTGATCAGGAAGGCGCCGGCCCAAGCCAGCTGGTTCCAGTACTCGAACGGGCTGAGCGCGAACTGGAAGATGGTGACCGGAAGGTTGGGCACCGCCTCCGTCATGTTCAGGTTCCAATACTGGTTGTTGAAGGCGGTGAACAGCAGCGGGGCGGTTTCACCGCTGATGCGCGCCAGCGCCAGCAGGATGCCGGTGACGATGCCGGGCGCTGCGGCGCGGTAGAGAATCTGGACGGTCACTTTCCACTGCGGAATGCCCAGCGAAAGCGCTGCTTCGCGCATCTGGGTGGGCACCAGCTGGAGCATTTCATCCGTTGTGCGCACCACCACCGGCAGCACGATGAAGGCCAGGGCGATGGAGCCGGCCATGCCCGAGAATCCGCCCGTGGTGCGAACCACCAAGGTGTACACGAACAAGCCCAGAACGATGGATGGTGCCGAGAGCAGGATGTCGTTGACGAAGCGGATCAACTCACCCAGCTTGCGATGGTTGACGTACTCCGCCAGGAAGGTGCCGGCGGCCACGCCAATCGGCGCGCCCAACAGCACGGCCAAGCCGCTGATGACGATGCTGCCGGCGATGGCGTTGAGCAGGCCGCCGGTGGCTTGCCCCGGCGGCGGGGTCATTTCGGTGAACAGGCTCAAGCTCATGGCATCCACGCCCTTGCCGAACGTGGTCCACAGGATCCATATCAGCCAGAACATGCCGAACACGGCGGCCGCGCCCGAGAGCACCAAGGAAAGGCCGTTGATGATGCGGCGGCGCAGGAACAGGTTTTCGGCGACGGTGGCCATCAGTTGCCCTCCCGCTTCTTGAGCTGCATCAGCATTATCTTGGCAATCGAAAGCACGATGAAGGTGACGACGAACAGCAGGAAGCCCAACGCCAGCAGCGCCGACTGGTACATCGAGGTGGTGGCTTCGGCAAACTCGTTGGCGATGCTGGCGGCAATGGAGTTACCTGGCTCCAGCAACGAAGCGCTGATGCGGTGTGCGTTGCCCAGCACGAAGGTGACGGCCATGGTTTCGCCCAGGGCGCGGCCCATGCCCAGAAAGATTCCGCCGATAACCGCGGATCGGGTGTAGGGCAACACGATGTCCCACACCACTTCGGTGGTGGTGGAACCCAGCGCGTAGGCCGATTCTTTCAAGCGCGACGGTACCGTCAGGAACACTTCGCGCATCACCGAGGAGATGAAGGGAATGACCATGATGGCGAGCACGATGCCGGCGGTGAGCATGCCTATGCCCAGCGGCGGCCCGCGGAACAGCGGGCCCACCAGCGGCCAGGTGCCCATGTTTGCGTCCACCCAGGGGTAGACGTACGTGCCCAGCAGCGGCGCCAGCACGAACAGGCCCCACATGCCGTAGATGATGGACGGGATGCCCGCCAGCAGTTCGATGGCGGCGCCCAAGGGCCCGCGCAGCCAAACCGGGGCAACTTCCGTGAGGAACAGGGCGATGCCGAAGCTGACCGGCACCGCGATGATCATGGCAATGGTCGTGGTGACCAAGGTGCCGTAGATGGCGACTAGCGCGCCGTATTGCTCGCGGACCGGATCCCATTCGGTGGAGGTCAGGAAGCCCCAGCCGAACTCCGAAAATGCCTCGCGGCCGCCCCAGTACATGGAGAACGCAGCGAGGAAAAGCGTGATGAGTACGAACCAGCCAGCGACGGCGACGATGTTCTTGAACAGCCAGTCGCCGATGCCATCCATGGATCGCGACGAGCCGGGACTTTCGGTGGCGGGAGCTTGCATTGCGTGCGTACTCGGTGGCGTTGGCGCGGTAGAGGTACGGGGCCCGGAAATGGCCGCGCGCGCCGGAGGGG
>JANNQY010000297.1:0-5759 GCA_031400995.1 Lysobacteraceae bacterium | reverse complement strand
GCGTCGTCGGCGTTCACCACCGCCACGCCGTCATCGGGCAGTGCTTCATAGATGGCACCTTTGGTTTCGGCGATGCCCAACAGGCTGCCCAGGCGCTCGATATGCGCGGGCATGATGTTGTTCACCAGCGCCACCTGCGGCGGCGCGATAGAGGCCAGGTAAGCGATGTCGCCGGGCTGGCCCGCGCCCATTTCGTAAATGGCGAACTGTGCATCTTCGGGCGCTTCGAGCACCGCCAGCGGCAGGCCGATTTCGTTGTTGCGGTTGCCCGGGTTGGCGTAGGTCTTGCCGGCGTGCGCCAGGATGCCGTGCACCAGGGTCTTCACCGAGGTCTTGCCGTTGCTGCCGGTCAGCGCCACCACTACCGCCGGGCGGCCGTTCTGGATGCCGGCGGCCAGTTCGCCAAGCGCGTCCTGGGTGTCGGCGCACAGTACCTGGGGCAGCGGGCAGTCCACTTCGCGCTGCACCAGCAGGCCCACGGCGCCGCGCTCCAGCGCCTGCGCAACGTGCTCATGGCCGTCGTGGTTTTCGCCGCGCAGGGCCACGAACAGACCGCCCGGCGCTAGCAGCCGCGAATCGGTGCTCACGGACAGCACGTCCACGTCGGCGCCCAAGTGCCGGCCCTCCACCCAACGCGCCACCTGCGAAAGCGCCACCGACCTCATGCGCGCGCCTCCGTGGTCGGAACCCACTGCTGCAGCGCGGACAGTGCCACCTGCAGGTCATCGAAGGCGTGCTTCACGCCAGCTGCTTCTTGGTAGGGCTCGTGGCCTTTTCCGGCAATCAGGATCACGTCGCCGGCGCCGGTGCCCTGCAGCGCCTGGGCAATAGCCAGCGCGCGGTCGCGCTGCACCTGCACGCTGTCGCGGCGGGTGAAGCCGGCCAAGATGTCGGCCACGATGGCGTCGCCGTCTTCGTGCCGCGGGTTGTCGTCGGTGACGATCACGCGGTCAGCGCCCACCTGGGCGATAACGGCCATCTGCGGCCGCTTGCCCGCGTCGCGCTCCCCGCCGCAGCCGAACACGCAGGTGAGGCGGCCCGGCGTGTGCTCGCGCAGGCTGGCCAGCGCCTGCTGCAGCGCGTCGGGCGTGTGCGCGTAATCCACCACCACCAGCGGCTGGCCATTGCGGCCGCCGACGCGCGCCATGCGGCCATCCACCGGCGACAGCCGTGGCAACATTGCCGCCACGTCGGCCAGGGACCAGTCCAGCGCGCGCAGCGCACCGGCCACGGCCAGCAGGTTGTCCACGTTGAAGCGGCCGAGCAGCGGCGAGCGGATTTCATAGCGGCGCTCGGCTTCCACCAGATCGAACGCGACGCCCTCAGGACCCAGCAAAACGTACTCCGCGCGCAGCCCCGCCTCGGCGTGACCGCGCGAACTCAGGCCGATGCGACGCGCGCTGCCGACGGCGCCGGCCAACAGCGCCGCGCCAAACGGATCATCCAGGTTCACCACCACCGCCTGCAGGCTGGGCCAGGCGAACAGCTTCGCTTTCGCCGCGCCGTACTCGGCCATGCTGCCGTGGAAATCCAGATGATCGCGGGTAAGGTTGGTGAACACCGCCACCCGGAACGCCACCGCATCCACCCGGCCCTGCGCCAACGCGTGCGAAGAGACTTCCATGGCGACGTGGCTGGCACCGGCGTCGCGCATGGTTGCCAGCAGGCGGTGCACGGCGATCACGTCGGGCGTGGTGCGTTCGCCTGCCGTCAGCTGGCCGTAAAGTCCCGCGCCCAGCGTGCCGATGCTGCCGGCCACCGCGCCGCTCAAGGTGAGCGCCTGTGCCAGCAGCTGCACGGTAGAGGTTTTGCCATTGGTGCCGGTGACGCCGGTCACGGCCAGCGCCTGCGACGACGATGCATAGAAGCGGTTCGCCAGTTCGCCTTGGCGCTGGCGCAGCTGCGGCACGGCGAGCGCGTTGGCGGGCGTCGTGAGGCCTTCGGGAACCGGCGGTTCGAACAGGATGACGCTGGCGTTGGCCGCGTGGGCCTGGGCCGCATGCTGCAGGCCGTGCGTGCTGGCGCCGGCGAGGGCAATGAAAGCGTCGCCCGGCTGCAGCGCGCGGCTGTCGGAACACAGGCCGGCCACCATCGGCGCAAACCCCGACGGCAGCGCGGGCTCGCCCTGCAGCAGCTGCGCCAGCGGCATGGCGCGGCTCATCGCAGCGCCTCGGTGGCGGGCGCCGTAGGCAGCGCAGTTTCCGCGGACGCGGTCGCCGCCGCTGTCGCGGGTGTGGTCGTAGTCGTAGGTGTGGGCGCGGCCATGGATGCGACCGGCGCAGCGACTGCCGCGGGCGCGGCTTTCTTGGCCTGCGCCAGGAACCACTGCTCGATATTGTCCGGCGGCACGTCCATCAGCCGCAGCGCGCCGTCCATCACATGGTGGAACACCGGTGCCGCCACTGCACCACCGCCATATTCCAGGCCCTGCGGATCGTGGATCACCACCGCCATCGCGAATTTCGGGTTCGAGGCCGGCACCAGGCCGACGAACACGGCGGCATAGCGCTTGGCGGCGTAACCGCCACCGCTGGCCTTGCGCGAGGTTCCAGTCTTGCCGGCCACGCGATAGCCCATCACCGCCGCGCGGCGCGCGGTACCTTCCGGGCCGGTCACGGTTTCCATCATCACCATCAGCTGCGCGGCGATGGCCGGGTCGACCACCTGCACGCTGGGCGAATTCGCGCCTTTCACGAACGTGGCCTGATGCAGCCGGCCGCCGTTGCCGATGGCCGCATACGCGCGCGCCAGCTGCAGCGGCGTCACCGACAGACCGTAGCCATAGCTGATGGTCGCCTTCTCGGTGGGTCCCCAGGTGTTGCCGGGGCGCAGCACGCCTTCGGATTCACCCGGAAAGCCACTGCCGCTCACCTGGCCCAGGCCGAAACGCTGGTACATATCGAATTGGTGGTCGTTGCTCAGCTCGCTGGCGATCTTGGTGGCGCCGACGTTGGAGCTCTTGGTGAGCACGCCGGTCATGGTGAGCGTGCCGTAGTTGCGGAAGTCCTTCACCGTGTAGCCGCCCGGCAGCGGCATGTAGCCGGGCGCAGTGGGGATCAGGGTGTCGGGCGTGAACTTGCCGCTCTCCAGCGCCGCCGCCATGGTGAGCGTCTTCATCACCGAGCCCGGCTCCACCACGTCGGTGACCGCGCGGTTGCGCTGCACTTCGGGACCGGCACCGGCGCGCGAATTGGGGTTGTAGGACGGCTGGTTCACCATCGCCAGGATTTCGCCGGTGGCCACGTCCAGAATCACGACCGATCCGCTGCTGCCGCCGGTTTCGATCAGCGCGGTCTTGAGTTCGCGGTAGGCCAGGTACTGAATGCGGCGATCGATGGTGAGCGTGAGGTCGTGACCAGGCTGCGCCGCCTTCACCAAGTCCACGTTCTCCACCACGCGGCCGCGGCGGTCCTTGATGACGCGCTGAGTGCCCGGCTCGCCGGTGAGCCAGTCCTCGAACGCCAGCTCCAGGCCTTCCTGGCCGCGGTCGTCGATGTTGGTGAAGCCCAGCACATGGGCCATCACTTCGCCGTGCGGATAGAAGCGGCGGAACTCGCGCTGGGAATACACGCCCGGGATATTCAGGCCCATCACGGCCTGCGCCACGTCCGGGTTCATGTGCCGGCGCAGGTACAGGAATTCCTTGTGCGAGCGCTGCGCCAGCCGCTGGGCCAGCACGTCGCGCGGGATGTCCAGCGCCTTGGCCAGGGCCGGCAGGCGGTTGGAATGCTGCAGCAGTTCCTTGGGATTCACCCACACCGATTCCACCGGCGACGACACCGCCAGAGGCTCGCCGTTGCGGTCGGTGATCATGCCGCGCGACGTGGCGATGGGCACGTCGCGCAGGAAGCGGGCGTCGCCCTGCTGTTGGTAGAAATCCGGGCTGATCAGCTGCAGGTGGGCCGCGCGGCCCACCAGCACGATGCCGCACGCGCCCAGCACCGCGCCGACGAACATCAGGCGCTGGCGCAGGCTGTAGGTGCTGCGTTGGACCTTCATGGCTGCAGCACCACGATGTCGGCGTCGGTGGGGTAACGCATGCCGATGCGGTTGCCCGCGACCTGCTCGATGCGGTTGGCCTCCGACCACGTGGCCTGCTCCAGCTGCAGGCGGCCGAAGTCGATGTTCAGTTCATCGCGCTCGGTCTGCAGGCCCGACAGGCTGATGTAGGCCTGGCGGTGCAGGTGCCGCGCGTAAACCACGCCCACCGCACTGCACAGCACCGCCAGCACCAGCACCATCAGCAGGAAATAGCGCAGGCTCACGCCGTCACCGCCAGCTTCTGCGCCACGCGCAGCACCGCGCTGCGCGAGCGCGGGTTGGTGGCGGTCTCGGCCGACTCGGCGCGCTGCGCACCGCCCACGTCCAACAGGCGCGGCGTGAACGTGGGCGCGGCCGGCATGCGCCGGTTGCCCGGCGGCGCCTTGGCATGGCCGGCGATGAAGCGCTTGACGATGCGGTCTTCCAGCGAATGGAAGCTGATGACGGCCAGCCTGCCGCCGGGCTTGAGCTGGGTCAGGGCGGCATCGAGCCCGCGCTCCAGGTCTTCGAGCTCGCGATTGATGAAGATGCGGATGGCCTGGAAGCTGCGGGTGGCCGGGTGGATCTTGCTGTCGCCGCGGCCCACCACCGACGCGATCAGGTCGGCCAGCTGGGCGGTGCGCAGCAGCGGCGTTTCATCGCGATGGCCGACGATGGTGCGGGCGATCTTGCGGCTGAGCTTTTCCTCACCGTAGGTCCAAAGCACGTCGGCGATGTCGCGCTCGTCGGCGCGGGCCAGCCAGTTGGCGGCGCTTTCGCCCGAGTCCGGGTCCATGCGCATATCCAGCGGGCCGTCCTTGCTGAAGCTGAAGCCGCGCTCGGCCACGTCCAGCTGCGGCGACGACACGCCCAGGTCCATGAACACGCCGTCCAGGCCCGCTGCGGTTTCGTCCCACTGCGCCAGCTCGGCGAACGAGCCCCGGCGCACGGCGACGCGGGCGTCGGCGCTGGCCAGCGCATCGGCAACCGCAATCGCTTCGGGGTCCTTGTCCATCACCAACAGCCGTCCATCCGGCCCCAGCCGGTCGAGCAGTCCGCGCGCATGGCCGCCGCGCCCGAACGTGCCATCCAGATACCTGCCATCCCTGAGTACATTCAGGCCATCCAGCGCCTGGTCGAACATCACCGGGAGATGGCTGGGCTGCGCGTGGGTGCGCTTCCCGGCCGCGCCCGTCACAGCCTGAGGTCGAGCATGTCCTCGCTGATCTCGTCTTCCCCGATGGTCTGACGGATCTGCGCGAGGTGAGCCTGCTCGCTCCAAAGTTCGAATTTGCCGCCCATGCCGAGCAGCACGGCTTTTTTCTCAATCGCCGCCGCATTGCGGTGGCTTGCGGGCAGCAGCAGGCGGCCGCTGCCGTCGGGCTCCACCACGGTGGCGGCGCCGACGAGCTTGAGCTGCAGGTTGCGATGCACGCGCTTGGCGTTGGGCAGGGCGTTCACCTGGTCACGGACCTTTTCCCAGGTCTGCTCCGGGTACAGCCACAGGCAGCCGGCTTCGTAGGGGTTGTAGGTGACCACCAGGCGGTTGCCACAGGCGCGCGCGACGACGTCCCGGTAGGCCGTCGGGATCGCCAGCCGGCCCTTGTCATCAATCGTGATCGCGGTTTCGCCCTGGAACATGCGCTGGATCAATCCTTATCCACCAAAAGCCACGAAAAACCCGGAATTCCCCCGGAAGCCCACGTTAGTCCTGCCCCGGGGGGCTGTCAAGGACAAAA
>JANNQY010000296.1:0-2150 GCA_031400995.1 Lysobacteraceae bacterium | reverse complement strand
CGCATTGGCGACGTGCATGGGCGGTACTCGCGTGCAGGGTGATTGGGCACTGTAACTGACGAGCCCGTGCCGACGGCGTTGGCGCGGGGCTGGGGTGGCTTTCCGGTATCTTGGCAGGGTCTGTCCCGGAGTCCGTCCATGTCCGATCCCCTGGCCCAACCGTTCCCACTGCCCTGCGGCGCGGTGCTGCCCAATCGCTTGTGCAAGGCGGCCATGACCGAAGGTCTGGGCGACTCCAGGCTGCGCGCCACCGAGCGCCACGTGCGCCTTTACCGCGCCTGGGGCGACGGCGGCGTAGGGCTGCAGATTACCGGCAACGTGATGATCGATCGCAACGTGCTGGAGCGCCCGGGCAACGTGGCCATTGATCCGCGCCATCCGCCCAGCATTGACGCCGAGGCGCGCGCGCGCCTGAAAGCTTGGTCGGCCGGGGGCACGGCGGGCGGTGGCGCGCTCTGGATGCAGATATCCCACGCCGGCCGCCAGTCGCCGCGCTACGTCACGCGCCAGCCGGTGGGACCTTCGGAAGTGCAGCTGCAGCTGATGGGCAACTACGCGCGGCCGCGTGCGCTGCGCGAGGACGAGATCCTGGAGCTGGTGCAGCGCTTCGCCCAGGTGGCGGTGATTGCCCGCGACACCGGCTTCACCGGCGTGCAGGTGCACGGTGCGCATGGCTACCTGCTCAGCAGTTTCCTTTCACCCGTTACCAACCAGCGCACGGATGCCTGGGGCGGTTCGCTGGCCAATCGTGCGCGCTTCCTGCTGGAAACCGTGCGCGCGGTGCGCGCTGCCGTCGGCGCCGACTTCCCGGTGGCGGTGAAACTCAACTCCGACGATTTCCGCAAGGGCGGCTTCAGCCACGCCGATTGCCTTGACGTAGTGCAGCTGCTCAACGGCGAGCGCATCGACCTGCTGGAGATTTCCGGCGGCAACTACGAGCAGCCGCGCCTGCTGGGCATGGGCGGGCGAGACCAGGATGCGGTGCAGGTTCGCCCCAGCACCAAGGTGCGCGAAGCCTATTTCCTGGAGTACGCCGGCGCCATTCGCAAAGTGGCGACGATGCCGATGATGGTGACCGGCGGCTTCCGCACGCGCGCGGGCATGGAAGCGGCGCTGGCCAGCGGTGACACCGACCTGATCGGCATCGCCCGGCCGTTCTGCACCCACGTGGACGTGGCCCGGCGGCTGCTGGCCGGCGAAATCAGCGAGCTGCCGGCGTTCGAACACCAGTTGCACCTGCGGCCGCACGGCCGTCTGTCGCCAGCCAGCCCGTGGCTGCTGGGCAAGATGCTGAACGTGCTGGGCGCCCAGGGCTGGTACTACCAGCAGTTGGACCGCCTGGCCGATGGGCGCGCGCCCGACCTGCAGCGCGGCATGCTGCGCTCGTTCGCGCGCTACTGGTGGAACGACCTGAGCAAGGCCGTGCAGATAAAACGCTAGGAGGCTCCGATGCAAACGCCTGACCCAATGCACGGCATCGAGCCGCAGTCCGACGATGCCGTGATCGCGGCCACCCGCGACTGGCTGGAAAAAGCGGTGATCGGGCTGAATCTTTGCCCGTTTGCCAAGGCCGTGCACGTGAAGCGCCAGATCCGCTACGTGGTCAGCCATGCCGAAACCCAGGAGGCGCTGATCGAAGACCTGCTGCACGAGCTGCTGCTGCTGGCCGCGGCCGACCCTGGCGATATCGAGACCACGCTGCTGATACACCCGCGCGTGCTTACCGATTTCCTGGACTACAACGATTTCCTGGATATCGCCGACGCGGCGGTGGATGAGCTAGCACTGGACGGCGTGCTGCAGGTGGCCAGCTTCCACCCGCAGTACCAGTTCGCCGACAGCCATCCCGACGACATGGGCAACTTCAGTAACCGCGCGCCGTTTCCCACGCTGCACCTGCTGCGCGAGGACAGTGTGGACAAGGCGGTGGCGGCGTTTCCGGAGGCGGACCGGATTTATGAAACGAACATCCAGACGCTGCAGCGGCTGGGTCCGTCGGGGTGGGCGGCGCTGTTTGCCAAGTGAGGCTGGTGGCCATCGGGACTGAAGTCCCACCTACAATTCCAGCGGCGGTAGGAGGGGCTTCAGTACCGATGCTTTTTAAAAACCCACCGCCGGCCAGGACATCCACGTCCCCGCCCCGGCGCGCG
>JANNQY010000295.1:0-4040 GCA_031400995.1 Lysobacteraceae bacterium | reverse complement strand
AGCTGGCGGCGATTTCAGCAGGGTGGAAGTCCGGGCGGATGACGCCCTTGCTGGGGCTGGCCTTCTTCACCTCGGCGATCACCGCCGGCAGGCCGGCATTGAGCTTGGCCTGCAGCGCCGCCGCAAAGCCGCGCGTGGGCGGCAGGCCTTCGCAGCGCGCTGCCATATCGGGCAGTGAAACCTGCGCCGAGCGCTCGCGGATTTCTTCCGCCTTGCGGGTGAGGATGGTTTGCAGGATGTCGCTCATGGGGGTCTCGTGGGGCGGCGGCTCAGGGGCCGCCGTAGGCGCGTTCGACTTTCGCCACGCGCAGTTCGAAGTGGGAGTACCAGTGGCTGCGGCCGCGCTCGCGGGCCAGCGTGTGTTCGGCGTTGCGGCGCCACGCCAGGATATCGGCCTCGCTGGCCCAGTAGCTCACGGTGATGCCCAGGCCATCGGCGCCGCGCGCCGACTCCACGCCTAGGTAACCGGGCTGCTGCGCGGCCAGCTCCTGCATGCGGTCGGCCATGGCGCCGTAGCCATCGTCTTCGCCTTGCCGCTGGCTGGTGAACACCACCGCAAAATACGGCGGCGGCGGGGTGCTGGCGAAACCGGCAGCCACGCGGCCTACTTGCCGCCCAAGCGGCGGGTGGCGGCGACGAAGGCATCAAGCTTGGCGCGCGCCTGGCCGCTGGTGATGGCCGCGCGCGCCTTGCCGATGCCGTCGGCGATGGAGACGGATTGGCCGGCGGCATACAGCGCCGCGCCGGCGTTCAATGCGACGATTTCCTTCGGCAGCCCATCCTTGCCGTCCAAGGCTTCAAGCAGCATCGCTTTCGACTCCTGGGAATTTTCCACCCGCAGGCCGCGGCTGGAACCCATGGCGATGCCGAAGTCCTCCGGATGGATTTCATACTCCACCACGTCGTCGCCCCGTAGCTCGCCCACCATGGTGGCGCCGCCCAGCGAGATCTCGTCCATGCCGTCGCGGCCCCAGACCACCAGCGCGCGCTTGGCGCCCAGGCGCTGCAGCACGCGCACCTGGATGCCCACCAAGTCGGGATGGAACACGCCCATCAGGATGTTGGGCGCGCCCGCCGGGTTGGTGAGCGGACCCAGGATGTTGAAGATGGTGCGCACGCCCAGCTCCTTGCGCACCGCGGCCACGTTGCGCATGGCCGGGTGGTGGATGGGCGCGAACATGAAACCCAGGCCGGTCTCGGCGATGCAGGCCGACACCTGTTCCGGCTGCAGCTCGATCACCGCGCCCAGCGCCTCCAGCACGTCGGCGCTGCCGGACTTGGACGACACGCTGCGATTGCCGTGCTTGGCCACCTTGGCGCCCGCCGCCGCCACCACGAACATGGCGGCGGTGGAAATGTTGAACGTATGCGAGCCATCGCCGCCGGTGCCGACGATGTCCACGAAGTTGTGCGCGTCGGGTACGGTCACCTTGGCCGCGAATTCGCGCATGGCGCGCGCCGCGCCAGCGATCTCGCCCACGGTTTCCTTCTTCACCCGCAGGCCGGCCAGGATGGCCGCGGTCATCACCGCCGACACTTCCCCGCGCATCACCTGGCGGACAAGGTCCGCCATCTCGTCATGGAAAATCTCGCGCTGCTCAATAACCCGCTGCAGCGCCTCCTGCGGTGTAATCACCATCGCCATGCCCTTTGTGGGAGGGGCTTCAGCCCCGATGCCCCGTGAGAAAATTCTGCAGCAGCTCCCGCCCATGTTCGGTGAGTATCGACTCCGGATGGAACTGCACCCCCTCCACCGCCAGCGTCCGGTGCCGCAGCCCCATGATCTCATCCACGGACCCATCGGCACGCTCGGTCCAGGCCGTGACCTCCAGGCAATCGGGCAGCGATTCCTTGCGCACCACCAGCGAGTGGTAGCGCGTGGCTTCGAACGGATCGGGAATACCCGCGAATACGCCAACGCCCGTGTGCCGGATCGGCGAGGTCTTGCCGTGCATGATGGTGCGCGCCCGCACCACTTCGCCGCCAAAGGCCTGGCCCAGGCTCTGGTGGCCCAGACAGACCCCGAGGATGGGCACCTGCCCGGACAGCTTCTGGATGATCTCCAGTGACACCCCCGCCTCGTTGGGCGTGCACGGGCCGGGCGAGATGACGATGTGCTTGGGCTTGAGCGCGGCAATCTGGGCCACGCTGAGCGCGTCGTTGCGGACGACCTTCACCTCCTGGCCAAGCTCGCCGAAGTACTGGACGAGGTTGTAGGTGAAGCTGTCGTAGTTGTCGATCATCAAAAGCATGGGGATCTGTACGTCCGGGCCTAGGCTTGATTGGCGGTTCGCCGCGAGGAAGATCCCCTGCAAGCCTCCGAAGTTGCCGGCGGCGCGCGGTTGGCAGCCGTGAAAGGATAACGGACGCGGCGCCACCTTGGACATTTGTCGTGCCGGGCGGGGGCCCAACCAGCGCCTCTCACCCCGGCAAGAAATGCAGCGGTGCCCCAGGCCCCAGCGGCAGGCCCAGCGCCAGCCAGCCCAGCAGCAGCGCCGTCCACACCACGCCCAGCACGATCGAGTACGGCAGCATCAGCGCGATCAACGTGCCCAAGCCCGCCTTGGGCCGGTACTTCTGGAACACCACCAGGATGATCAGCAGGTAGGAATTGAGCGGCGTGACGATGTTCACCACCGAATCGCCGATGCGGTAGGCGGCGGTGGTGAGCTCGGGGCTCATGCCCACGATCATGAACATGGGGATAAAGATGGGCGCGAGCACGCCGAACTTGCTGAGCATGCCGCTCATCGCGAAATCACCGAACACCACCACCAGGATGAAGGCCACCACCAGCATCGGGATGGGCAGGTCAGCCTGGAACAGCAGGCTGCCGCCGGCGTAGGCCAGCATCCGGTCCAGGCCGCTGTAGCCCATGTAGGCCACGAACTGGGCGAGAAAGAACAGCATCACCAGCACCGGCACGATGCTGCGGATGCCGTGGTTGAGGGCACTGGCCAAGTCGTCCTGGTTGCGCAGGGCGCCATTCATGGCGCCGAACACCAGGCCCGGCAGCAGGAACAGCAGCGCGATCAGCGGCACGATCACGTGCGACCAGCGAGGGCCAGGTGACTCCAGCAGCCGCGGCGCGCCGTCCGCCACCACGGTGAAGGGTTCGGTGGCCAGCACGGTCGCACCTTCCTCCACTTCGGTGCCCGCGGGCAGAAGCAGCACGGCGGTGGTGGTGGCCACGCGCCCGTTGGGCAGGCTGGGCTTGCCGTCGCCGTTCAGGGGCATGCCGGGCACCAGCACCAGCGCCGCGACCAGGGCGATGCCGGCGACCAGCGCCGCCAGCGAGCCCATCAGCGCTCGGCGTTCGCGCGGCGCCAGCGCCATTTCGCGCGTGGTGCCGTCGGCGGCGGCCGCCTTGTCTTCGGGGTGCTGGCGGTTGAGCCGTGGCTCGACAATGCGGTCGGTGACGAACCAACCGCCCAGCATCACCGCGAACGCCGACGCCACCTTGAAGTAGTAGTTGTGCAGGATCGAAACGGTGTAGCCCGGGTCGATAACGCGTGCCGCATCCTGTGCGAAGCCGGTGAGCACACTGTCGCCACCGGTCGGGAAGAATCCGGCGCCAAAGCCGCCCGCGACGCCGCAGAACGCCGCCGCCATGCCGGCCACCGGGTGCCGGCCCACCGCCAGGTAAAGCGCGGCGGCGAGCGGCGGCAGGATGATGTAGCCGGCGTCGGAGGCCACCGACGACGTCGCGCCCAGCAGCACCACGGCCGGCGTCAGCAGACGACGCGGCGTCAACAGCGCCAGCCAGCGCATCAGCGCCGAGAAGAATCCGAACTTTTCCGCTACGCCGATACCGAGCATGGCGACGAAGATCAGCGGCAGCGCCGGCATCTGCGCAAAGTTGCGCAGCGCGGACGACAGCATCCAGTACACACCGTCCACGGTGAGCAGGGAGCGCGGCTGTATCGGACTGCCCTGCGCCACCAGGTCCAGCTGCGGCACGCCGCGCGCGTCCAGCACTGGCACCTGCACCTGCTGGCCGTCGGCCTGGAGCAGCAGCTCGGTCCGCAGCACCGGCTTCA
>JANNQY010000294.1:0-5523 GCA_031400995.1 Lysobacteraceae bacterium | reverse complement strand
GGAACTCACTCTGACACCGTTCTTGGGTTTTCTTTTGGGGAGGGGGTGACTAAGCTGGTGTGATGAAAATACTGCTCGCGCGTCACGGGGAAACGCCCTGGAATGCCGAAGGCCGCTACCAGGGCCAGCGCGACATCGCGCTGTCGGACAACGGTGAACGCCAGGCTCGCCTGCTTGGCGATCGCCTGGCCAGCGTGGCCATCACCCGCGCGGTGGCCTCACCGCTCAGCCGCGCACGCCGCACCGCTGAACTGGCGCTGGGCGAAGCCCGTGCCGCCACGCTGCAGCTCGACGGCGACCTGGAGGAGATCAACCACGGCGATTGGGAAGGCCTGCTGGCGTCGGAAATCGGCGAACGCGACCCGGTGCGCCTGCGCGCCTGGCGCGAGGCCCCCGAGACCGTGCAGATGCCCGGCGGCGGCGAATCCATCGGGGAGGTGCTGGACCGCGCGTGGCCGGCCTTCGCCCGCGCTTGCGAAGGCCTGGGCGGCGACGACACGCTGCTGGTGGTGGCCCACGACGCCGTGAACCGCGTCATCCTGTGCCGGATACTGGGCCTGCCGATGTCGCGGCTGTGGAGCTTCCGGCAGGCGCCCACCACCATCAACCTGCTGGAGGGCCCACGGGCCACCGCGCTTGAGGTGGTGCGACTGAACGACTGCAGCCACCACACCGAATTCTTCGGTGAAGCAGTGCACCGGGCGCTCTAGGCGCCCGAGGGTTCAGGGCTCGTCGGCGGGCGCCGCGGCTTCGTCGGCGGGAGCGTCGCCCTCGGCACCATCTTCGGTGTTGGCGCGCTTCTTCATGGCCTTCTCGGCCTCTTTCTCGGCTTTCTTCTTCTGCTTGGCCAGCTCGCGCTGGCGCTTTTCGAACGAATAATTGGGCTTGGCCATGGGCATTCCGGCGGGTGGGGGCTGGGCATAGCGTAACCCGGACCGGGGCCGACTACTCACCTCGAACTGTTCGGACATCGCCTTGGCGCGGGCCCATCTCTGCCGCCTGCTGGTGGCCAATCCAGGCAAAAGGCGATAATCGACCGCATGGCGCGAACTCTGCAGCAGTGGCTTGATTTCCAGCTGTCCCTCCACCCCCAGGTCATCGCTATGGGCCTGGAGCGGGTGGCCGCAGTGGCGCAGCGCCTCCCGCTGCAGCGCCCGGGAAAGTACGTGATCACCGTGGCAGGCACCAACGGCAAAGGCTCCACGGTTGCTTTCCTAGAGGCCATCGCGCGCGCCGCCGGGCTGCGCGTGGGCGCGTTCACGTCGCCGCACCTGCTTCGCTACAACGAGCGCATCCGGGTGGACGGCGTGGACGCCAGCGATGAAGCGCTGGTGGCGGCGTTCGAGCGCATCGAGGCGGCACGCGGTGAGGTCGCGCTCACCTATTTCGAGTTCGGGACGCTGGCCGCGCTGCTTATTTTCGAGCAGGCGGGACTGGACCTGGCGCTGCTGGAAGTGGGCCTGGGCGGTCGCTTGGACGCCGTGAACATCGTGGACGCCGACGTAGCGGTGATCACCACCGTGGACCTGGACCACCAGGAATTCCTGGGTACCGACCGAGAGGCGATCGGCTTCGAGAAAGCCGGCATCCTGCGCGCCGGCAGGCCCTGCGTGCTGGCGGAGAAGGACCCGCCGTCCTCGGTGCTGCAGCGGGCCTACGCGCTGGGCGCGTTCGCCATCCGCGGGCATTCGGACTACTTGATTGACGCACTGGAAGACGGCTGGCGCTGGCGCGAGCCCGGTTACCAGATTGACCTGCCCAACCCGGCCCTGGAAGCCCCCGCGCAGCGCGAGAACGCCGCGGCGGCCATCGCGGCGCTGCGGGCGCTGGACCTGGCGGTTTCCGACGCCGCCATTCGCAAGGGCGTTCGCAGCGCGTGCGTGCCGGGGCGCCTGCAGCGGCTGCCGGGCGCGCCCGAGCGGGTGCTGGACGTCGCCCACAATCCGCAGGGCGCGCGCCAGTTGGGCCTCTGGCTGGCGGCGAACCCCCGGCCCACGGTGGCGGTGTTCAGCGCGTTGGCCGACAAGGACTTGCTGGGCATCGTCGCGCCGGTGGCACCGCACGTGCGGGCCTGGCACCTGGGCCCGATCACCGATGCCGGCCCGCGCGGGCTCTCGGCGCAGGCGCTGGCCCAGCGTCTGGAAGGCGCGCTGGACCCGGCTGCCCTGCACCTGCATCCCAGCCTGCTCGCCGCGCTGGCCGCCGCCACCGCGCAGGCCGGTCCAGCGGGGCGGGTGCTGGTCTTTGGCTCATTCCACACCGTGGCTGAAGCCATGGCCGTCACTTAGGCGGGGCGGGCCGCCAACCCGGCTATAATTCACGCCACGCCCCGGCCGGATGCAACGCCTGATGGATTCCGCACTCAAACAGCGCTTAATCGGCGCCGCCGTGCTGGTGGCATTGGCCATGATCTTCCTGCCCATGCTGCTCAAAGGCCCCGACGGCACCGAGCCGGACGCAGCCCAGGTTCCCATCGCGCTGCCAGCCGCGCCCGACCAGCAGTTCGAGACCCGCGAACTGCCGCTCACCGTGCCGGCACCTGTCACTTCCGAGCAAGGCGTGTTGGGCTTGGACCCAACGCCGCCCGCCGCTGACGATCCCAACGCCGTGGCCACCGTGGACCAGACCGGCGAACCGGCCGCACGCACCGAGTTCGATCCCGCAGCGGCGGCCGCGCCTGAAACCGCCACCGCCGTGGATGCCGCCACCGGCCTGCCGCAGCCGGCGCTGCCGACGCCCGCCGAAGCGGTCGCATCAGCCCCGAGCCTGCCAACGCCCGCCGCGGCCCCTGCGCCGCTGCCCGCGCCGGTCACCAATGCTGCGCCGTTGCCCGTCACCGCCGCCGGCGGCCGCTATGCGGTGAACGTGGGCAGCTTCTCCAATCTCGACAACGCCCGTGCGCTGGCCGACCGTCTGCGCTCCAGTGGCCTGCCGCTGCTCACCAGTGAATCGGTAGACGTCTCCGGCAAGCCGGCGATGCGCCTGCGCGTTGGCCCGTACGGCGATCGCACCGCGGCGGAAGCCGCGCGCCTGCGGGTTGAAAGCGTGACGGGTGGCTCGGCCTCCGTGGTGGCGCTGGATGCCGCGCCTGCCGCCGCTTCGAGCACAGCGCCCGCCGCTGCACCCGTGCGCGCCAGCACTGTCGCCAGCGTCGGCTTCGCCGTGCAGTTGGGCGCACTGAGTTCAGAAGCCGACGCCAATGCGCTGCGCGACCGCGCGCGTGCGGCCGGCTTCGTAGCCTTCCACCAGCGCGTGAACACCGACCGCGGTGCGGTCTGGCGCGTGCGCGTGGGTCCGGAAGCCGACCGCGCCGCCGCCGAGCGCCTGCGCGTGGCGGTGGGCACCCAGCTGGGCCTGAAGGACGCCATCATCGTTTCGCATCCGTGATCCGCCTAGGGCGCTGGCGTTGAACGGAGTCGACTTCGCGCTGCTGGCGGTGCTGGGAATCTCAATGGGCGTGGGCCTGTGGCGCGGGTTCGTTGTTGAAGTGCTGTCGCTCACGGTATGGGTGGCGGCGTTCTGGATCTCGATGGCCTTTGGCGCGGATGTCGCCGCGCGGCTGTCGGGTGTGGAAGAG
Source organism: Lysobacteraceae bacterium (assembly GCA_031400995.1). GTDB lineage: Bacteria > Pseudomonadota > Gammaproteobacteria > Xanthomonadales > Xanthomonadaceae > Arenimonas. The sequence continues at coordinate 1,946 of JANNQY010000294.1, read as the reverse complement.
GTCAGCGCGCGGCTGTTCTTGGGCTATGCCGGCGTGTTTCTGGTGGTGTTGATCGCGGGCGGTTTGGTCACCTGGGCCATCGGCAAGGTCATCGCAAACACTGGCCTTTCGCCCACGGACAGGGTGCTGGGCCTGGGCTTTGGGCTACTGCGCGGCCTGGTGCTGGCCTGCGTGGCGGTGCTGCTGATGGGCTTCACGGCGCTGCCGCAGGAAGACTGGTGGCGGCAGTCGCGGCTGCTGCCGGGCGTGCAGCGCGGCGCCGAGTGGATGGAAACGTTCCTGCCGGCGCAAGCTGCCGAATACATCGAGTTTGGCGCGCGTTTGGTGCCCGACGATATCCCTGCAAAAGACGCGCCGCCGGAAGCGGCCGTCGCCCCCGTTCCGGAGAGCTGAACATGTGCGGCATCATTGGAATCGCCGGCGCCACCGACGTGGCGGCGGCCCTGTACGACGGCCTCACGGTGCTCCAGCACCGCGGCCAGGACGCTGCCGGCATCGCCACCATGGACGGCAACAAGGTGCGCCTGCACAAGGGCAACGGCCTGGTGAAGGAAGTGTTCGACGAGCGGGCGATGGACCTGCTCACCGGCACCGTGGGCATCGGCCACTGCCGCTATCCCACCGCCGGTTCGGAGGGCTCGGACGAAGCCCAGCCGTTCTACGTGAATTCGCCCTACGGCATCGCGCTGGCCCACAACGGCAACCTGATCAACACCGATGCGCTGCGGCGGATGGTGTTCGAACAGGACAAGCGCAACGTCAACACCGACTCGGATTCCGAAGTGCTGCTGAACGTGTTCGCGCATGAGCTGCAGGCGCAGGGCGCGCTGACGCCGCAGGCGGCGGTGGCTGCCGTGGCCGGCGTGCATCGGCGCTGCACCGGCGGCTATGCGGTGGTGAGCATGGTGCTGGGCCTGGGCCTGGTGGCCTTCCGCGACCCGCACGGCATCCGGCCGCTGGTGCTGGGTAAGCGCGTGGGCCTGCTGGGCACCGAGTACGCCGTGGCCTCCGAGAGCGTGGCGCTGGACATCCTGGGCTTCGTGCGCGAGCGCGACATCAAGCCCGGCGAGGCGGTGGTGATCAGCCCCGACGGCCAGCTGCACGCCGAGGTTTGCGCGGAGCCGCGGCCCTATGCACCGTGCATCTTCGAGTACGTGTACTTCGCGCGGCCCGATTCGATGATGGAGGACATCTCGGTGCACAAGGCGCGCATGCGCATGGGCGTTACGCTGGGCGAGAAGATCCTGCGCCTGCGGCCCGACCACGGCATCGACACCGTCATCCCCATCCCCGACACCTCGCGCGACGCCGCGCTGGAAATCGCCAGCGTGCTCGGCGTGAAGTACCGCGAAGGTTTCATCAAGAACCGCTACGTCGGCCGCACCTTCATCATGCCCGGCCAGGGCGAGCGGGTGAAATCGGTGCGCCGCAAGCTCAACCCCATTCCGCTGGAGTTCAAGGGCCGGGTGGTGCTGCTGGTGGATGATTCGATCGTGCGCGGCACCACCAGCCAGCAGATCGTGCAGATGGCGCGCGACGCGGGCGCCAAGAAGGTGTACCTGGCCTCGGCGGCGCCGCCGGTGCGCTACCCGAACATCTACGGCATCGACATGCCCTCCGCACACGAGCTGGTGGCGCATGGCCGCACCGAGGCGGAGATCCAGACGCTGCTGGGCTGCGACTGGCTGATCTACCAGGACTTGGCCGATCTCGAGAGCGCCGTCGCTGGCCCCAAGCACCCCGGCCGTCGCTTCGACAGCAGCTGCTTCAGCGGCGAGTACGTCACCGGCATCGAGCCGGGCTACTTCGAACGCATCCAGCAGCTGCGCTCCGACGACGCCAAGCGCAAGCGCCGCACGTCCTGACCTCCCCTTGACCCCTTAACCCCTCAACCACTTGTGGGAGGGACTTCAGTCCCGATGCTCCTGGCCAAGAGCAACGGGACT
>JANNQY010000293.1:0-2400 GCA_031400995.1 Lysobacteraceae bacterium | reverse complement strand
CACCCTGGAAATCCTCGCCCAGCACCGCCACCATGGCGCGCAGCGTGTCGGCGGCGCTGCCGGCGCGCATCAGCGCCAGGCCCAGCTGGTGGGTGCGCACGGTGAGGCGCTCGTTGTCCTGCGCGTTGGCGAACAGCTCGTTCAAGCGCCGCGTCAGCTCGCGGTTCTTGTCGCGCAGCACGTCCAACTGATAGCTGGCCAGCGACGCGGCCTGGCCTTCTTCCTTGGGCACCACCAACGACAGCGCCAGGTCCGGGAACTGGCCCAGGAACTGCGGGTGCCGGCGCAGGAAGGTGGCCACTTCATGGGCGCCCAGGCGTTCGTTCTTTTCTTCGATCATGGTGTGGCTCCGGAACGGTTGGAGGCCGGCGCGCGCCGGCGATGCAGGTCAGGCGAACTCGCCCTCGAATACGAAAGCCGCCGGCCCGGCCATGGTGATGGCGGCGGTGTCCGAGGGCCAGTGGATTTCAAGCGTGCCGCCGGGCAGCTCCACGAACACCTCGCGGCCAATGCGGCCCTGGCGCACCAGCACCGCCACCGCCGCGCAGGCGCCGCTGCCGCAGGCCAGGGTCTCGCCAGCGCCGCGCTCGAAAACACGCAGGCGGATGCGGTCGTGGCCCAGCACTTCGGCGAAGCCGACGTTGACGCCTTCGGGAAACTCCTCGCGCGCCTGCAGCGCCGGGCCCCATTCGTGCACCGGGGCGGCGTCCACCGAAGCCACTTCGATCACCGCGTGCGGGTTGCCCATGGACACCGCGCCAAAGCTCACGCGCTCCTTGCCCAAGGCCAGCGTGTAGCGCGCTTCTTCGATGTCGGCGACGAAGGGAATCCGCGCGGGCACGAACTCGGGCCGGCCCAAGTCCAGACGGTAATGGCCGTCGTCGCGGCACTCCACCTCCACCGGGCCGGTGGGGCTGTCGAGCAGGAAATGCCGGCCCGCCGCGGCGCCGTCGCGGCGCAGCCAGGCCGCCACGCAGCGGGCGCCGTTGCCGCACTGCTGCGCCGGGCTGCCGTCGGCATTCCAGATGCGATAGCGGGCCACGCAGTCGGTGCGGTTGGCGTCTTCGATAGTCAGCAGCTGGTCGAAGCCGATGCCGGTCTGGCGCTGGCCCATGGCGCGCACGCGCGCAGCGGCTGGCGCCGGCTGGCCGCCGCGCAGATCGATGACGACGAAATCGTTGCCGGCGCCGTGCATCTTGGTGAAGCGCAGGGGCCGCACGGCACTCATGGCGCGGCGGGGGGCGGGGTCTTTTCGGTCTCGGCGGGCGGCAGCACCAGATCGCCCTTGGTGCCGCAGGCGGCGGCCAGCGCGAGGCAGATCAGCAGCGCGAGCAATCGGTGTTTTTTCATGGCCCGAGTATAGTCCGCGGCAGGTTCCTTGGGCATGGAGATCGCGATGACGCTTTCGGATTGGCTGCTGCTGGGCGCGGCGCTGCTGCTGTTGCTCGGCCTGTGGGCCTGGCTGCGTGCAGGCAAGGGCGGCTACCGCTGGCTGCTGCGCACGCTCGGCGCCGGCCTGGTGCTGGGCGCGCTGGTGGTGGGCGGGGCCGGCATGCTGCTGCGCCAATACCTGTGGCTGCTGGACGACGTGCCGGCGGCCACGCTGTCGCTGGTGCAGCTGGCGCCGCAGCAGTTCCGGGCCACGCTGGTGATTGGCGCCGAGCCGCCGCGCGAGTTCGTGCTGCTGGGCGACCAGTGGCAGGTGGATGCGCGGGTGGTGCGCTGGACCCTGCCCGGCCGACTGGCGGGGCTGCCGCCGGTGTATCGCTTCGAGCGGATTTCGGGCCGCTATGCCGATGTGGACCAGGACCGTTCGGCCGAACGCAGCGTGCATTCACTGCGCGAAGGCTGGGACTTTTGGGAGTTCCGCACCCGCTACTTGGCCAAGCTGCCCATCGCCGATGCGCGCTGGGGCAGCGCGGCCTACCTGCCCATGGCCGACGGCGCACGCTTCGTGGTTTACGTGAGCGCGGGCGGTGGCCTGGTGGCCAAGCCCGCCGACGCCGCCACCGAAGCGATGGTGGACGCGGCGGGCTGGTAGGACATTACGGCGCCGACGCGGGCTCCGCGGCCGCGACAGGCTCCGCCGGCAGGCCCAGGCGCTCCACCACGAACGCGTACTCCTCGGCCCGCTCGCGGTAGCGCTGGAAGCGGCCGGACTTGCCGCCGTGGCCGGCTTCCATGTTGGTGCGCAGAAGCAGCGGATTGGCGTCGGTCTTGGTGGCGCGCAGGCGGGCCACCCACTTGGCCGGCTCGAAGTACTGAACCTGCGAATCCCACAGGCCGGTGGTGACCAGCATGGACGGATAGTCCTTGGCGGCCACCTGGTCGTAAGGCGAATACGACAGCATGTAGTCGTAGGCGGCCTTGTCCTTGGGGTCGCCCCACTCGTCGAATTCG
>JANNQY010000292.1:0-8829 GCA_031400995.1 Lysobacteraceae bacterium | reverse complement strand
AGCGCGACGTAGCGCTGATCTTCCTCGTCCCACTCGAACATCGGGAAGTCGGTGACCCACAGCGGCTTCCAGCCGGCCTGCGCCAGGCCCAGGTCCTTGCCCACTTTCAGGCGCAGCGCGCCCATGAAATCGCTCACCGTCTTGTACGGGCCCGCGCCGAAAAAGGCGATGTCGCCCTTGGCCAGGCCGATGGCCGCCACCAGCGCCGCGAACGACGCCTCATCGAAGAACTTGCTGATCGGCGAGCTCACTTCGCCGTTCTCGCCCAGCTTGATGTAGGCCAAACCCTTGGCGCCGTACTTGGCGGCATGCAGGCCCAAATCGTCAATCTGCTTGCGCGACAGCGCAGCGCCGCCGGGCACGCGCAGCGCAGCCACGCGGCCGTCTTCGTGCGTGGCCCAGTCGGTGAACACCTTGAACTGCGAGCCGGCGACCAGTGCTGCGACGTCCTGCAGCTCCAGCGGATTGCGCAGGTCAGGCTTGTCCGAACCAAAACGGCGCATGGCCTCGGCATAGGTGAGGCGCGGGAAATCCGCGCCCAGGTCCACGCCGATCACTTCCTGGAAAATGCTGCGGATCATGCCCTCCACCGCATCCTGCACGTCGCGCTCGCGCACCCAGGCAAACTCCATGTCCAGCTGGGTGAACTCCAGCTGGCGGTCAGCGCGCAGCGCCACGTCGCGGAAACAGCGCGCGATCTGGTAGTAGCGGTCGAAGCCCGCGACCATGAGGATCTGCTTGAACAGCTGCGGCGACTGCGGCAGCGCGTAGAACTCGCCCGGATGCATGCGCGCAGGCACCAGGAAGTCGCGCGCGCCTTCGGGCGTGGCCTTGGTGAGGATGGGCGTTTCAATATCCTGGAAGTCGCGGGCATCCAGCCAGCGCCGCAGCGCCTGCACCAGCTTGATGCGGGTGCGCATCATCTTCTGCATCTCGGGCCGGCGCAGGTCCAGGTAGCGGTACTTCAGGCGGGTTTCCTCGCCGGCGTTTTCATGGGCGTGGAAGGGCAGCGGCTCGGCCTTGTTCAGCACTTCGATCAGGCTGGCCACCACTTCCACCTTGCCGGTGCGGATCTTGTCGTTCACGGCGTGGCGTGCGCGCACCGTACCGGTGATGCGCAGGCAGTCCTCGTAGCCCACCTTGGCGGCGGCTTCCACCACTGCGGCGTTGCCGGCCACGCTGGCGTCCTGCTCGGCCACCACTTGGACGATGCCCTCGTGGTCGCGAAGGTCGATGAAGCAAAGGCCGCCCAGGTCGCGGGCCACGTCGGCCCAGCCGCAAAGGACGACGGTCTGGCCGATCATGGACTCGTCCACGAGGCCGCAAAAATGGCTGCGCATGCATGCTCCGGAAAGGGGCGGCGCGCCCCGGGCGGGGCGGCAAAGAAGCGGGGATTTTACGGCCCGGGACGCCCCGACCGCAAATCCGGAGGGCTTACGCTGCACACCGGCGGCGCTATCATTCGCGCCAGCAGTCGAACGCCGCCAGGAGTAGGTCATGTACCGTCTGATGTTCGCCATCGCCCTGTTTCTGGGCCTGATCGCCGTCGCACCTGCCGCCGAGGCCCGCGTGGTCCGCTGCGAAAGCATCAACCAGCGCTATCGCGAATGTCCCACCCCGTTCCGCGACCGCGCTGTCGTCCAACGCCGCCTGTCCAGCGCCGAGTGCCGGGAGGGACGCAGCTGGGGCCAGCGCCGCGGCATGGTCTGGGTGGATCGGGGCTGTCGGGCGGACTTCGTCGAGTCGCGCGGCCAGGGGTCGGGTAGCAACCAGCGCGTGACCTGCAGCTCCATCGACAACCGGCGCCAGACCTGCGGCTGGGACAGCCGGGATGGCCGGCCGGTGCTGGTGCGGCGGCTCTCCTCGGCCAGCTGCGTCGAGGGCCGCAGCTGGGGCTACCGGCGCGGCTCCATCTGGGTGGACCAGGGCTGCCGAGCCCAGTTCGGAACGCGGCGCTGAGCCGCGGCGCCTAACGCGGCGCGCTGCCCCAGGCCGGCCGCGGCAGCGGCACTGGATTGGCCAAGTCGAACTCCACCTGGAACATGCGGCCTCCGGGCCGCGAGAGTTCATAAACGAAAGTCTGGCCCGGCCCGAATTCCATCGCCCAGGTGTTGGTCACCGACGCCGCCAGACCCGCTCGCTGGAACAGCGCGATTGACTCCGCGTCCACCGGGAAAGCGACCCGCGTGGCGCTGGTCGCGGCCGAATCACCGCCATACATCGTCACCGCGTCCGGGCTGCCGTCGGCATGGCGGTGGTCATGCTTCAGTCGAAGGCCCGCGGCCGTGCGGGTGAGCACCCAAGTGCGGGAATGGTCGTCGCCGACGTGGAAAGGTACCGACACCGCCCCGGGGCTGCAGTCGCGCACGTGCATCACCAGCGGTTTGCCGGCGAAGGCGCTGTCCGGACTGGCTGGCGTGTCCACGCGAACCCGGCCGGCATAAGCCTTGCCGCAGTGGCTGGCCAGCCGCGACAGGAAAGCATCCGCCGGCGCCACGGTGCCGCTGCCCATGGCCGGCGGCGGCTGCGGTTCGGGCAGGCCCAGGGCGGCGGATAGATTGGCGGGCGGGGCCGGCTGGCTGGCGCAGGCGGCCAGCAGCAGGACCAGGGCCGGCAGGCCGAGGAAACGAAGGGAAGTTTTCATGCCCCGACCCTACCCCGCACGGCTCCGCGCGGGCAACCGCTCAGTCAGCGGCAGGCGCCGGTTTGGCGGGTGCGGCGGCGGCGGGCTTGGGCTTGGGCTCGGCCTTGGCTTCAGGCTTCGCTTCGGGCTTGGCATCGGGCTTGGCGCCGCTGCCCTCGGCCAGGTTGCGCTTCTTGTCGCCGTCTTTCTTGAAATCGGTTTCGTACCAGCCGGCGCCCGCCAGCCGGAAGCTGGGCGCGGTGAGCTGCCGGCGCACCTGCGATTCAGCGCAGACCGGGCACTGGGTTGGATCGGCGTCGGAGAGTTTCTGCAGGCGGTCGAACTGGTGGCCGCAGCTGCCGCATTCGAATCCGTAGATGGGCATGGCGGTTTCCGTTGAGGATCTGGTGTGAGGGTTGAATGGGGGGAGGACGACGCGGCTTCAAGCCAGTTCAGTCGGCCAGCTCCAGCCATTCGGATTCCAGCTGGTCTTTCTCGCGCGCCAGCTCGGCCTGGCGCTGGGCCAACTGGCCAATCTCGATGCCGCCGTCGTTGCCGTAGCGGGCCGGATCGGCCAGCTGTGCTTCCACCTGGCCCAACTCGTCCTGCAGGCGCGCGATGTGCGACTCCACCTGCTTGAGGCGCTTGCTGGCCGCGTCGCTTTCGAGCTTGGTGCCCGGCGGCTTGGCGGCGGGTGCGGGCTTGGCCGCCGCCTTGCCTGACTTGGGCTCGTTGTTGCGGCTGCGCAGCCAAGCGGCGTATTCGTCCAGGTCGCCGTTGAACTCTTCCACCTTGCCGTCGGCCACGCGCCAGAAGGTTTCGCAGACCAGGCCAATCAAATGCCGGTCGTGCGAGACCAGGACGATGGCGCCGGGGAAATCGCTGAGCGCCTCGGCCAGGGCTTCGCGCATGTCCAGGTCGAGATGGTTGGTGGGTTCGTCCAGCAGCAGCACGTTGGGCTCGAGGAAGGCGATGAGCGCCAGCGCGAGGCGCGCGCGCTCGCCGCCGGAAAATCCGTCCACCGATTCGAAGGCGCGGTCGCCGACGAAATTCCAGCGGCCCAGGTAGCTGCGCAGCACCTGTTCGCCGGCGTTGGGGGCCAGTTCCTTCAGGTGCCACAGCGCGCTTTGGCCTTCGTGCAGGCTCTCGACGGTGTGCTGGGCGAAGTAGCCGATCTTGAGGTCCGGGTGCGCCACGCGCTCGCCCGCCAGCAGCGGCAGTTCGCCCACCAGGGTTTTCACCAACGTGGATTTGCCGGCGCCGTTGGGGCCCAGCAGGCCCACGCGGTCGCCCGCCTCCAGCCCAAACCCCACGTCATTGAGAATCTTGACCACCCCTGTAGGAGGGACTTCAGTCCCGATGCTCCTGGCCAAGGAAATCGGGACTGAAGTCCCTCCTACAGGAGAGGGTGCGGGCACAGGGGAGGGTGCGGGGTAGCCCGCATCTACATGGTTCAGCCGGATCAGCGAATGCGGCAGCCGCGCCGGATCGGCGAACTGGATGCGGAACGCGCGCTCGGCGCGCACGGCTTCGGTGCCGGCCATCTTGGCCAGGCGCTTCATGCGGCTCTGGGCCAGCCGGGCCTTGCTGGCCTGGGCCTTGAAGCGGTCGACGAAGCTCTGCAGATGCGCGCGTTCGGCCTGGGATTTTTCGTGCGCTATCTGCTGCTGGCGCAGGTGCTCGGCGCGCTGGCGCTCGAAGCTGGTGTAGTCGCCGACGTAAAGCTTGGCCTTGCCTTCGTGCAGGTGCAGCGTGTGGGTGCTGACGCCGTCCAGGAACTCGCGGTCATGCGAGATCATCAACAGCGTGCCGGGATACTTGAGCAGCCACGCTTCCAGCCACAGCACCGCGTCCAGGTCCAGATGGTTGGTGGGCTCATCCAGCAGCAGCAGGTCCGAAGGCATCATCAGCGCCTTGGCCAGGTTCAGGCGCACGCGCCAGCCGCCGGAGAACGAGGACACCGCACGGCCGTGGGTATCGGCCGGGAAACCCAGGCCATGCAGCAGCCGGCCGGCGCGCGCCGTGGCGTCGTAGCCGTTGATTTCGGCCAGGCGCTGGTGCGCATTGGCCACGCCGTCCCAGTCTTCCTTGGCCATTGCCGCCGCTTCGGCCATCAGGATGCCGTGCACTTCGGTGTCGCCGGAAAGCACGAAATCAATGGCGGCATCGGGCAGCGACGGCGTTTCCTGGGCAACGCTGGCGATGCGCACCTTGCCCGGCAGGTCGATATCGCCCAGGTCGGCCTCCACTTCGCCCATCACGGCCGCGAACAGGCTGGACTTGCCGCAGCCGTTGCGACCGATCACGCCGATGCGCCAGCCGGCGTGCAGGCTCAGGTCCACTTGGGACAGCAACAGGCGTTCGCCGCGGCGCAGGGCGAAATTTCTAAAGGCGATCATGGGTTTGGCGAGGGCGCGCGGACGGGCGAGGGGCCGTATTCTAGCAGGCCCGAGGCCATGCACCCTTCATTGCCCGTTTCATGCGCCCGCCGTGATACTGGCGTTCACGCGCAGGAGAGCCGATGCCCCACCACACGCCCCTGATTGCCCTGCTGGCCGTGGGCTTGGTGCTCGCCTTCATCCTGGGCGCGCTGGCGCACCGGCTGCGGCTGTCGCCGATCGTGGGCTACCTGTTGGCCGGCGTCCTGGTCGGCCCGTTCTCGCCCGGGTTCGTGGGCGACGCCGACCTGGCCATGGAGCTCTCGGAAATCGGCGTGATCCTGCTGATGTTCGGCGTGGGCCTGCACTTTTCCGTCGAAGACCTGCTGGCGGTGAAATGGATCGCCATCCCCGGCGCGCTGGTACAGATTGCGCTGGCCACGGCGCTGGGCTGGGGCTTGGCTTGGTGGCTGGGCTGGCCAACGCTGCAGGGCCTGGTATTCGGGCTGGCGCTATCGGTGGCCAGCACGGTGGTGCTGCTGCGTGCACTCGAGGAACGCCGACTGCTCGACACCCAGCGCGGGCGCATCGCCGTGGGCTGGCTGGTGGTGGAGGACCTGGTGATGGTGCTGGCCCTGGTGCTGCTGCCGGCACTGGCCGATTCCATGGGCGAAGGCGTCGCGCGTACCGGCGCCAGCCCGCTGCTGGCTTCGCTGGGCTGGACGCTGGTGAAAGTGGCGGCCTTCGTGGCGCTGATGCTGGTGGTGGGCCGGCGCGCCATTCCCTGGCTGTTGGAGCGGGTGGCCGGTACCGGTTCGCGCGAACTGTTCACGCTGGCGGTGCTGGCGATGGCGATGGGCGTGGCGTTTGGCTCCGCAAAACTATTCGGCGTGTCGTTTGCGCTGGGCGCATTTTTCGCCGGCATGCTGCTCAATGGTGATTTGAGCCACAAGGCGGCGTCGGATTCGCTGCCGCTGCGCGATGCGTTCGCGGTGCTGTTCTTCGTCTCGGTGGGCATGCTGTTCGACCCGATGATCCTGCTGAACCAGCCGCTGCCGGTGCTGGCCACCTTCTTCATCATCACCGTGGGCAAATCGCTGGCCTCGTACGCCATCGTGCGGGCGTTCGGCCACGGCCACGTCACCGCGCTCACCATCTCCGCCAGCTTGGCGCAGATAGGTGAGTTCTCTTTCATCCTGGCCGGGCTGGGCGTGTCGCTGGCGATCCTGCCCGAGGCAGGGCGCGACTTGGTGCTGGCGGGCGCGCTGCTTTCCATTATCGCCAACCCGCTCATTTTCGCGCTGCTGCTTCGGCGCACGCCGCCGCTGCCCGACACGGCCGCACAGGCACCCGAGCCACTGGAGCTTCGGCCCGGCCCGGCGCTGCCCACCGCCGGCCACGCCATCCTGGTGGGCTACGGCCGCGTGGGGCGCGAAATCGCCAAGTTGCTGCGCGAGCGTGCGGTGCCGCTGCTGGTCATCGATGAAGAGGTAGACCACGTCCGCGAGGCGCATGCCGCCGGCTTCCCGGCCATCCGCGGCAATGCCGCCGCCGCGCAGGTGATGGACGAAGCCGCGCCCACCGGCGCGCTGCTGCTGGTCCTGGCCATCCCAAATGCGCTGGAAGCCGGGGAAATGGCCGCCCGCGTGCGCGCGCTGAATCCTGGCATCACCATCCTGGCGCGCGCCCACAGCGACACCGAGGTGCGCCACCTGCTGGCCCGCGGAGCCGACGGCGCCGTGCTGGCCGAACGCGAACTGGCCCACAGCATGGCCGAAATGGCGCTCTCCGCCCCGCCCTTCCGCAAGCCCCGCCCGGCCTGATTTTTCAAGCCTGTCGCTGAATCGCAGTGTCGTGCTTCTCTATGAGCCTGCAAGATTGTGACTGCGTCGCAGCGCCGCTCCCCACACAGGTCGCATCGCTGCCCGGCGTCTTGCTAGCGCCATCCATGGCAGCAAACGCCGGCCGTTCCGGCATCCTGCCTCCACTTCTGCGATGCAACCTGTGTGGGGACCGTCGCCCCGGATGTCTTGGGCACACCGCACCGAGAGCGATAAAGAACGGTGTCAGAGTGAGTTCTAGGAACTCACTCTGACACCGTTCTTGGTTCGTTCTAGGCGCCGTGGAGGCGAGCGTCGTCTCCTGCGAAATAAAAGGCTTCGTTGAGCAGGAGGCGATGCCCGCCTCCGCGGTGCCAACGGCGCCATATCCAAGGGCCGGGGTCAGAAGAGGTCCGGCTGCCGGGCAGGCGGGACCGGTTCGCGCGGCGCGTCTGCGCGGCGCTTGGAGTTGCGCTTTGGCTGCTTGGCGCGGCTGCCGTGTTTTTCGAAGACGCGCTGGCTCTCTTCGCGCTGCACATGGGCGCGCTTCCACACCGTCAGCTTCGCGCGCGCCTCGCGGGCGGCCTGTTCGTGGTCGCGCACTGGCGCCGGGTAGTCGCCGCCGATCACCGCGCCGCTGCTGCGCTGCTGGGCGCTGCCCATCAACCAGGGCGTGTGGATCCACGCATCGGGCACACCGGCCAGTTCAGGCAACCACTGCCGGATGAACGCGCCCTGCGGGTCCTGGTCCTGCGACTGTTTCACTGGGTTGTACATGCGCGGGATGTTGATGCCGGTGACGCCGGCCTGCATCTGCACCTGCGGGTAATGGATGCCCGGCTCGTAGTCGGTGAACAGGCGTGCCAGATGCTGGGCCGGCTCGCGCCAGTGCAGCCACAGGTGGTAGCTGGACACCGACACCAGCATGGCGCGCATGCGGAAGTTGATCCAGCCGGTGGCCTGCAGGCTGCGCAGGCAGGCGTCCACGAACGGCCAGCCGGTTTCACCCTTGGCCCAGGCCTCGAACCACGCGCGATTGAACTCGCCCTCACGCAATCCGTCGAAACCGCGGTGCACGTTGTGGAACTCTATCTCCGGTTCGGTTTCGAGCTTCTGGATGAAGTGGCAGTGCCAGTGCAGGCGTTTCTCGAGTGAAACCAGGTCGCGCGCCGGCACGGGGCCCGCGCCGGCCTAGCGCTGGCGCCGCACCGCGTGCACGACTTCGCGCAGGGATAGCGCGCCGGTGGCCAGCGCCACTGAAAATCGGGAACAGCGGGTTTCGGCCGACAACGGGCTGCTCATGCCGCGCATGTAGCCAGCGCCGCGGCCGCCGAGAAACGTATCCAGCGCGCGCTGGCCGCGGCGGCGACCGCCGTGCTGGCGGCCGGGGCAGTCGTCCGGCGCCAGGCCGAGTTCGGTGACTGTGGGAATGGCGCCGAGCTCCATGGCTTCCAAGCTAGCCAGCGCGGGCTCCGGCAGCGGCGCGGGCGCCAGCCGCCGCTCCCATTCCGCGGCCCAGCGCTCGCGCCGGCGCAGCCCGCGCTGCACGCCGCCGCAGGGCTCCTGGTGCCAGGGCAGGCCGTGGCCGCGGGCCCAGGCGGCCACTCGGCGGTCGCGCTGGTAGGTCCAGTCGTTGCCGGTTTCCTCATGCGACCACAGCGCGACGGCGCCGTGCTCGCGGCGCAGCGCTTCGAGCACCTGCACCGCATCGCCGCGGCGAACCACCAGCGGCTGCCCGCATCGGGCCAGGTCCTGGCGCAGGTCGGCGAGGGCTTCGGCGGTGGCGGCCCACTGCCGGCCACTGGTGTCGGGAAGCTGCCAGTAGTCTGGTTCAGCAATGTAAACGGGCAGCACCGGCCCACGTGCGGCGGCGGCCGCAAGCGGCGGGTGGTCGGCCGCGCGCAAGTCCCGCTTGAACCACACGATTTGCAAATCCATGCGTCCAGCCTGCCACCCCCAGCGTGAACCCGCTGTGGGAGGGACCTGTGGGAGGGACTTCAGTCCCGAT
>JANNQY010000291.1:0-1543 GCA_031400995.1 Lysobacteraceae bacterium | reverse complement strand
CCTCGGGGACGTTGCGCCGCAGGCGTTCGAGCTCCTGCTTCACAAGCTCGGAGGTTTGCAGGGCGTCCGCGCCCGGGGACCGCGCAATGCCGAACCCCGCCGCCGCCACGCCGACGAGCTGGCCGGTGGTGGCGTAGTCCTTGGCGCCCAGCTCCACCCGCGCCACGTCGCGCAGGCGCACGAAGCTGCCGTCGGATTCGCGCCGGATGACGATGTTCTCGAATTCCTCCACCTCCACCAGCCGCCCCTGCAGGCTCAGGGTGTACTGGAAGCCGGTGTCGGAGCTGGCCGGCGGCACGCCCACCTGGCCGGCGGGCGCCTGCGCGTTCTGCGCCTTCACCGCGCGGGCGATGTCCGACACCGTGAGGCCCAGCGAGGCCATGCGGTCGGGCTGCAGCCACACGCGCATGCCGAACGGCGCGCCGTAAACGGTGACGTCGCCCACGCCGCGGATGCGCTTGAGCGAATCCACCACGTACACGTAGCCGTAGTTGTTGATGAACAGGAAATCGTAGGTCTGCTTGGGCGAGTACAGCGCCGCGTACAGCAGCACGTCGGGCGAGCTCTTCACCACGGTGACGCCGATGTCGCGCACCTCGGGCGGCAGCCGCGAGGTGACCTGGGTGACGCGGTTCTGCACCTCCACCGAGGCCAGGTCGGCGTCACGCTCGAGTTCGAACACCACCTTGATGGACGTCGAGCCGTCGTCGCCCGACACGGCGCTGATGTACTTCATGTCGGTGACGCCGTTGATCTGCTGGTCCAGCACCGAAGTAACCGACTGCTCCACCGTGGGCGCGTTGGCGCCCGGGTACGCGGTCTTGATGTTGACCGTGGGCAGGGCGATCTCCGGGAACTGCGAGATGGGCAGGCCCAGCAGGGACAGGCTGCCGGCCAGCACCAGCAGCAGCGAGATGACGATGGCGAAGACCGGCCGGTCGATGAAGAAACGAGCCATGGCGCGCCCCGCTCAGCCGCCGGCCGCGGGCGCGCGCGCCAGCGAGAGATCGGCCTCGGTCACCGGGGTCACCTGCAGCGGCGTGCCGGGGCGGGCCTTCTGGATGCCCTCCACCACCACCCTGTCGCCCGGCGCCAGGCCCTTTTCGATCACCCACAGCGTGCCCAGGCGCGGGCCGGGCTTCACCGGCCGCTGCGCCGCCTTGCCCTCGGCATCCACCACGATCACGAAGTACGCACCCAGCTGCTGGATCACCGCCCGCTCGGGCACCATCAGTGCGTCCGGGATGCTCTCGCCGGTGACGCGGATGCGGGCGAACAGGCCGGGCTTGAGGGCATTGTCGGGGTTGGGGAAGTCCGCGCGCAGGCGGTAGGTGCTGGTGCGGGCATCCAGCGCACGGTCGCCGAAATCAATGGTGCCTTCGATGGGGTAGATGGTGTCGTCGGTGAGGGTAAGGCGGACCTTGCGCGCCGGGGAATCGGCCGGCAGGTCGCCGGTGCCGTAGCGGCGCTGGAAGTCGAGCAGGTCGCGCTCGCTCACGCTGAAATAGACCCACACCGGGTTGTCCGAAGACACGGTGGCCAG
>JANNQY010000290.1:0-1772 GCA_031400995.1 Lysobacteraceae bacterium | reverse complement strand
AACGGCCGGCGTTTGCTGCCAGGGATGGCGCTAGCAAGACGCCGGGCAGGGGTGCCCTGTGTGTGGGGCGGCGCTTGCCTCGAGGCTTCGGTGTGCGAACCAGGAGCATCGGGACTGAAGTCCCTCCTACAACGGCGGTTACGCCAGAGCTGCGAAGGCGTCGCGAGTCAGGTTTTCAGGTGAGCCATCGGTGCAGTGCACTTCGTCCTCGATGCGGACGCCGCCGAAGGGCAGCAGGTGCTCCACGTTCGACCAGTTCACGGCCTTCGCATGGGGGCCGGCCTTGAGCTTGGCCAGCAGCGTCGGGATGAAGTAGATGCCCGGCTCGATGGTGACCACCATGCCCGGCGCCAGCGTGCGGGTCATGCGCAGGAAGGGGTGGCCGTTCGGGCGCGGGATGAGCACGCCGTCTTCGTCGCTGAAGCCGGCCACGTCGTGCACCTGCAGGCCGATGGGGTGGCCCAGGCCGTGGGGGAAGAACGTGGAGGTGACGCCGGTTTCCAGCATCTGGCCCGGGTCCATGTCCACGATCTCCAGCGTGCGCAGCACGTTGCCCAGGCGCAGGTGGCATTCCAGGTGCAGGTCGCGGTAGTCGGTGCCGGCGCGCACGCGCTCGCACAGCGCCTGCTGCTCGTTCTCCACGGCGTTGAGCAGCTGGCCGAACAGGGCGTCGCCATTGCCCCAGGTACGGGTGATGTCGCTGGCGTAGCCGTCCACTTCCGCGCCGGCGTCGATCAGCAGCGAGCGGTGCTGCGAAGGCACCTCGATGGACTTGTACTGGTAGTGCAGGGTGGCGCCGTTCTGGTTCAGGCAGACGATGTTGTTGTACGGAAGGTCGTAGTCCGTGTGGCCGGTGGCGGCCAGGAAGGCCGCGTGCACCTGCGCCTCTGAGGCACCGGCCTGGAACGCCGCGCGCGCAGCATGGTGCCCAGGTACCGCGCGTCGCTGCGCCAGGCGCTGGCGCGAGAGTTCCCAAGGGGTCTTGTAGGCGCGGTGGTAGTGCAGGTAGTCCAGCAGCACTTTTGGATTGTTGGGTTCGAAGCCCGGCAGCGACGCATCCGCCTCGCCCACGATGGCCAGCTTGCCGGTGGCGGGCAGGTGCGCCGCAGCCTCGGCCGGGTCGCTGATGATGCGGATGTCGAATTCATCCACCCACACGCCCTCGGGTGCGGACGGCGGCACGTGCCAGTAGTCGTCGGGCTGGAAGTAGACCAGCACCGGCTTGCGACCGGGCGTGTACGCCACCCAGCTGTGCGGGTGGCGCGTCAGCGGCAGCCAAGCCTTGAATTGCGCGCTGGGCTTGAAGGGATACGGCCGGTCGTCGAGGAACTCGTACTTCTCAACGCCCGAGGCCACCAGCAGGTGATCGTAGCCGCTCTTTTCCAGCGCGCGATCGGCGCGGGCGCAAAGGGTGGCCAGGTGGGCGCGGAAAAGCGCGCTATCGTCGCGTGAAGACATGGCAATCGCCTGCGGAGTAACCGGGCGCGCAGTTTCGCGCATTCGCCGCTGTCGCGCACGCGGGGTGCGACTAGGGGCCGCTGCAGGTCTCGCCCAAGGGCAGCGGCGCGCCCAGCGGAATCGGGTCGCGCAGCAGCTGCAGGCGCGCCTTCATGGCCACCGTCACCAGCATTTCGTTCTCTTCGGTCACCATCAGGGCGCAGCCCAGGCGCATCGCCCGCGCCAGGCGCTCGAAACCCGCCGGCCCGGCCACGAACAGCGCCGTCGCGGCGGCGTCGGCCAGCACCGGGTCGGTGTGCAGCACGGCCACCGCC
>JANNQY010000289.1:0-7719 GCA_031400995.1 Lysobacteraceae bacterium | reverse complement strand
GGCGCGCCCTGCGCGGGCTGGGCGCTTCCCGCGGCATCGCGCTGGGGCGGGTGCGCGTGCTGCACCCGCAGGCGCTGGCCGTTGAAGAGCAGCACATCACGGCCGAGCAGGTTCCCGACGAAGTCGCGCGCCTGCACCGCGCGCTGGAAACCGCCCGCAGCGAACTGCACGGCCTGCGCGAGCGCCTGCACGGCGCGTTGGCGCAGGAGGTGGGCGAATTCCTGGACCTGCACGTGATGATCCTGGACGACCCCGAGCTGCTGCAGGGTCTTGACGACCTCATCAGTACCGGCCGCTACAGCGCCGACTACGCCCTCAAGCTGCAGCGTGACCGCCTCGCGAGCGTTTTCGAAGGCATGCACGACGACTATTTCCGCAGCCGCCGCGAAGACCTGGACCACGTGGTGGGCCGCGTGCACGCCGCCCTGCAGAACCGCAGTGACGATGACGCCCGCGGCCTGTCCGGCGAGATATTGGTGTGTGATTCCGTGGCGCCGCAGGAGCTGGCTGAATTGCAGTCGCAGGGCGTGGTGGCCATCGTCGCGGCCACAGGCAGCCCGCTGTCGCACAGCGCCATCCTGGCGCGCAGCCTGCACCTGCCGCTGGTGCTGGGCGCGGCCGGGGTGCTGGCGCTGGCCAACGACGGCGACGTGCTGATGGTGGATGCCGGTACCGGTGAAATGGTGCTGGCGCCCAACGCGGCCGACCTGAAGCGCTACCACCTCCGACAGGCCGAGCTCGACCGCGAGCAGATGCAGCTGGCGCGCCTGCGCCGGCAGCCCACCCGCACCCAGGACGGCGTGGACATCCGCCTGTATGCCAATGCCGAATCCCGCGCCGACGTGGCCGAGGCGCATGCGTTGGGCGCGGATGGCATCGGCCTGTACCGCACCGAGTTCCTGTTCCTGCAGCGGCGCGAACTGCCTGATGAACAGGAGCAGTTCCTCGCTTATCGCGATCTGGTGCTGGGCATGCCCGGGCGCGTGGTCACCATCCGCACGCTGGACCTGGGCGCCGACAAGGCCGACCACAGCGGGCTGGTGCTGCGCAGCGAAGCCAACCCGGCGCTGGGCCTGCGTGGGGTGCGGCTGTCGCTGGCGCACGAGGCGCTGTTCGTCACCCAGCTGCGCGCCATCCTGCGCGCCGCCGCCTACGGCCCGGTGCGTGTGCTGGTGCCGATGGTGTGCTGCCGCGAGGAGATGCTGGCGGTGCTGGGGCTGCTCGAGGCTGCACGCGAATCGCTGCAGGCCAGCGGCGAGCAGTGCGGCGACAAAGTAGAGCTGGGCGCGATGATCGAAGTGCCGGCGGCCGCCCTGGGCCTGCCCGACTTCATCGACTTGGTGGATTTTGTTTCGGTGGGCACCAACGACCTGGTGCAATACCTGCTGGCGGTGGACCGCGGCCATGAGGCGCTGTCCACGCTGTACACACCGCTGCATCCGGCGATGCTGCGGCTGCTGTCGGAGCTGTTCGCCTACGGCCGCCGCAACGGCATCCCGGTGGCTGTGTGCGGTGAAATGGCCGCCGACCCCGCCAACGTGCCGCTGCTGCTGGCGCTGGGGCTACGCGATTTCAGCCTGCACCCGGCCACGTTGCTTGAAGTTCGCCGCGCCATCCGCGCTGCCGACCTGGCAAGCCTGCGCCGTCGCGCGCAGTCCCTGCTGCGCGCGCATGACCGCGCCGGCATCGAGAAATGGTTGGCGCGCTGAGGCCACGGTGGTGGGGCGGTTGGCGCGGCGCATATCCTTGACTCGATCGGGCGATTGCCGCCCAATAACCGCACTCGTCGCGAAGGATGGCCGTATGTCGCACAGCACGCATCGCCTGCTTGCCGCAGGTTTCCTGTCCCTCCTGCTGGCCTGGGTCGGCCCCGCCACGGCACTACGCCCCGTGCCCTACCTCACCGCCGCCGGCAGCAGCCAGGACGAAGGTGACGAGGGCTGGGACGATGAGGCCGATGCGTGGGACGAAGGTGACGAGGCGTGGGACGAGGAGGACGGGGAGGAATACGTCGAGGAAGAGGCCGACGCAGACGAAGAGGAGTACGTCGAAGAAGAGGCCGACGCAGACGAAGAGGAGTACGTCGAAGAAGAGGCCGACGCCGACGAGGAAGCCGGCCAGGCAGAGGCCGAAGACGAGGAGGCTTACGCCGAATCCGAAGACGAGGAGTCCGAAGACGGCGAGGACTTCGAGGACTACGCCGACGATTCCTGGGCCACCGAGTGGAGCGACGACGAGAGCGACGACGCCATTCCCTTCGACGACGAGAACTTCGACGCCGACGTGGTCTGGGAAGTGGTCGAGATCGTCGAGGCGGGCGACGACTCCGAAAGCGATCCCGACAGCTATCGCCCCGGCGGCAGCGGCATCCCGACCCTGCGTGCCGGCAACGCGGGCACCGCGACACGTCCTGCGCCGGCGCGGCCGGGCGCGCCCGCCAGCGGCGGCGGCAGCGTGGAGTTCGTGCCGTACAGCTTCGGCGGCCGGCCGGTTTCAGCGCTGAAGGCGCCGTGGCAGGCACAGATTTTCCACCCGGCCACGCCCAAGCCCAACCCGGCCGACAAGCGCGCGGCCTGGCAGCGCCAGCACTACTGCGGTGGGGTGCTGATTGCGCCCGAATGGGTGCTGACGGCCGCCCACTGCATTGACCAGGACATGGTGGACGCGGGCTACCAGGTGCGGCTTGGCGTGATCGATATCTCCAAGCGCGATGGCATCGTCTACAACATCGATCGCATCGTCCGGCACTCGCAGTACAACGCCGAGAACAGCAACGCCGACCTGTCGCCGAACATGTTCTCCAACGACATCGCACTGATCCGGATTTCGCCCGTCGCCAATTCAGCGGCGGCTGACCCCAAGCGCATCCGCCCCATTCCCATCAATCGCCAGCCGCTGGGCAGCACCGCCCTGCTTTCAGCATTCGGATGGGGCGTCACGGGCACGGGCAATGCCAATGCGGCCAGCGCATCGCTGCTGCGCGTGGACCTGCAGCTGATGGACACGCCGGTCTGCCAGCAGCGCAAGGGCTACGGCCCGAAGCGCATCCAGGGCAACGTGATCTGTGCGGCGCACCCCACCCAGTCCACCTGCCGCGGCGACAGCGGTGGCCCGCTGATCCGCACCAACGGCGAGCCCAACCTGGTGGGACTGGTCAGCTGGGGTGCAAAGGACTGCGCCGGCGACGGCAAGCCCGGCGTCTACACGCGGATAGACCGCTACGCCAGCTGGATAGACCAGGCCATGAACGTGCCGGCGGGCAAGAACGCCCTGCCCTGAGCCGCCACTTTCAGTCAGAAAACGGGGCTACGGCGCACTGCCGTAGCCCCGTGATGCAACTCAGCCGCCAGCGTCCGCGGCCGGCTCTTGCTCGGGCGCTTTGTTCACCTTGTCGCCGCCGGCATGCGGGGCGATCTCACCGTCGGTGTCGTCACCCTCCATGCCATCGTCTGGTGCCGGCATCGCATCGGGGGCCGGCATCGCATCAGGTGCCGGCATCGCATCGGGCGCCGGCGGCGCTTCCATTGCTTCCACGGGCGCCGCAGGCGCTGCCGGCTCCGGCTTGGGTCCACACGCGGCCAATCCGCCGCAAAGCACGATCAATACCGCTGCCAGTGTCGTCTTCTTCATCACCCACTCCTCCTGTTGAGACGGAAACCCCAGTGTCCAGCCCGCTGCGCCCACGGGGGGACGCCGAGCGCGGGCTGCGCCGCATTCTGTTCCGGTTGGGCCTGCCATAACAAGGCGCGGGCTGCGTCGCGGCGCGACCCCGCGCTAAGCCGGTTCGAAGCCCATTCCGGTGAGCAGCGCCGCCATCCGCGGATCGGCGCGCAGCGGGTCCAGGAAGGGGTCGTTGCGCGCGTAGATCAAGCCTGCATCAACCACGTCCCTGGCCTTGAGCAGCCGCTCCAGCGCGGCCTCGGGCTGGCCCCACTGCGCCAGCACCTGGGCCTGCTGGTACAGCACCCGATCGCCCAGCTCCGACACCAGCGCGGTCATCGCTACCTCGGCTTGGGCCGAATTCCCCGCGTGGTGCTCCAGCACCGCAAGCCCCGCCAAGCGGAACTCCGGTGCCGGCTCGGCGGTGTACTCGGCGCGCGCTTCCTCCACCCGGCCCAGGTTCATCAGCGCATCGCCGAGGGCGCCGTGCGCGCGCGACATACGCGGGTTCATCGCCAATGCCTTGCGCACCGGCGGCATGGAGTCGGCGTACCGGCGCGCGGCGTATTCCACCGAACCGGACGCGCGATGGATCAGCGGATTCAGCGGGTCACGCTGCAGCGCCCGCTGCATGGCCTCGCTGGCTTCGCGCTGGCGGCCGGTGCGCGCGCAGTACTGCGCCCAGCGCGCCTGCACCGTGGCATCGCCGGCACCCAAGGCGCTGGAACGCTCGAATGGCGCGCGCGCGGCACGCGCATCCAGCCGCCCTTGGAACAGCGCGAACGCCAGCGCGGAATAGGCGCCGGCGAACTTCGGCGCCAGTTCAATCGCACGCTCCGACGCCGCGATGGCCTGGTCATGCATCGCGGCATGCTCGGCCATGGCCCCGTACTGGTTGGCGATGGCAATCAGCGAGCGCGCCCGTGCCGCATGGGCGGCGGCGTACTGCGGGTCCAGCTCGATGGCCGCGTCGAATTGCGCCAAGGCCGCGCGCTCCGAGGCTTCGTCCACGCTCAGGTCGTACAGCGCGCGGCCGCGCAGGAATGCGTCGAAAGCCTGCACGTTGGTGGTGCCACCCGAAGCCAGCCGCTCTGCCTCGGCATCGCCCGGCGCGGTGGGTGCCACCTGCAGCGCCAGCGCAGTGGCCACTGCATTGGCAATCTCGGTCTGCACCGCGAACACGTCGTCGATGCGTCGCTCGAAGACTTGGGTCCAGCGGCTGAAGCCGGTTTGCCCATCTATCAGCTCGGCCGCCACCCGCACGGTATCGCCAGCCCAGCGCACGCTGCCGTCGAGCAAATAGGCCACGCCCAGCTTGCCGGCGATGCTCACCGCGCCTTCGTCGCTGGCGCGGAACTGGCTGGAAGAGGTCTGCGCCATAACCCGCAGCTGCAGGTTGCGGCCCAGGGTGGCGCGCACTTCCTCGGACAGCCCGTCGGAAAAATACGCCTGCTCGGGGTCGCCGCTTATGTTTTCGAACGGCAGTACCGCCACGCTGTTGTCCGACGCCTCGGCCGGCGCACCAAACCAGTTTCGCCGCCAGCCCAGCCAACCGCCGCCCAGCACAACGACGGCAGCCGCTCCCACCAGCACGCGTCGCCTGGGTAGGCTGGCCGGTGCCACGGCGCCGGGCAGCACCCGCGTGGACGTGCCGCCAGGCTTGGCCAAAGCCTGCACCGCGCGCACGATGGCCGCGACGGTCGCGCCGTCGGCACCCGCGTTCCCGCCCGCGAAGGCAATGGATTGATACTGGCGAAACCCCAGCGGCGGCTCGGTGCCGTCAATGGACAGCGGCACCAGTTTGCGCAGGTCGCGGCCCTGGGCGGCTTCATCCAGCACCCAGTCCGAAGCCACCGAAGACTTTGACCAGAGCACGATCACCGCATCGCTGGACACCAGCGCCGCCTCGATGGTCTTGGCAAAGGCGGCCCCGCCTTCAATCAGCGTGTCCCACCACACCTGCAGGCCGGCCTGCTCCAGGGCAGCCGCCAGCAGGGTCGCCCTGGCTTGGTCGGCCCGGCTGTAGCTCAGGAATACCGCCGGGCGCCCGGCCGCTTCGTCGCCTGCCACCGAATTCGACATCCGAAACACCCGCGCGCTTGACCCCAGCCGCCAGCTTACCCCAAGGCCCCGGCGCAACGCCGCCGTGGCGGCGACCGAACCGGGTCAGTCGTCGAAGCGTTCTTCGAAGAAATTTTCCATCATCACGTACGCACGCTTGGCCGCCAGCGGCTCGTAGCGGCAGCCGTCGCGGTTGGCGTCGGGCTCGGCAAAGCAGTGCACGGCGCCGCCGAAATTGACGAACTGCCAGTCCACCTTGGCGTCGCGCATCTCGGTCTGGAAACCGGCGATCTGCTCGGCCGGCACGTAGGTGTCGTCCGCACCGTTGAGCACCATCACGTCGGCGCTGATCGCCCCGGCCTGGGCCGGCAGCGGGGTGGAAAGATTGCCGTGGAAGCTGACCACGCCGGCGATATCAGCGCCGCTGCGCGCCAGTTCCAGCACCACCGCGCCGCCGAAGCAGAAGCCGATGCCGCCCAGCTGCGTCACGTCCAGCGGGGCCTTGCCAGCCGAGGCCTTGAGCACGCCGAGCGCGGCGTTGATTCGGCCGCGTAGGGCCGGGCGGTCGGCATAAACGGCGCCCGCTGCCTTGCCGGCTTCCTCGGGGTTGGCCGGGCGCACGCCGCGGCCATACATGTCCACCAGCAGCACCACGTAATCGTCGCCGGCAATGGTCTTGGCGCGCTCGATGGCGATGTCGGTGACACCCATCCAGTTGGGCACCATCACCAGGCCCGGGCGCAGATCGTCATCGTCGTTGTCATAGACCAGGACTCCGTCGAAATCCACGCCGCCGTGCTGCCAGCTGACGGGCTCGGCCACCGGCTTGGCAAAGGCGGAAACGCTGAGGGTGCACAGGGCAAGGGTAAGCAGGCGGCGCATGGGAAGATCTCCGTGAGAGAACCCTATTGTAGGAGGGACTTCAGTCCCGATGCACCAAATGCCGTTCGGGACTGAAGTCCCTCCTACCGGGCAATTGCGGTCAGTCCCTTGGAGGGGACGGAGACTCAGCTTACACCGAGGCCCGGAATGGCGCTGATGATTTCGGAATCGAAGCCCGCCGCCTTGGCAAAATGGCGGCCACGCTCCACGTAGTCGCGATAGCGCGGGAAACTGGGCGCGCCGGGCGACAGCAGCAGCACCCCGCTCTGGCCCAGCGCCTGCAGCCCCAGCCGCACCGCCTCCTCCATCTCACTGGCCTCGGCCAGCAGGAAGCGATCGCCCAGCGCCAGCGGCTTGAGTTTCTCGAACACGCGCGGGCCGTTCTGGCCCATGGTGATCACCGCGGTCACCGGCTCGGCAGCGAGGCGTTCGGCGAATACGCCCCAGTCCAGGCCGCGGTCATAGCCGCCCACCAGGATGGCCACGCGCCGGCCGCGGTAGCAGTCCAACGCGGCGATGCTGGCCTGCGGCGCCGTGCTGATGGAATCGTTCACTACTTCGATGCCTTGGCGCACGCCCAGCGACTGCAGGCGGTGCGGCAGCGGCCGGAAGCTGGCCACGGCAGCGGCCAGCGGCACGGCGTCAATGCCCAAGGCTTCAATCGCGGCCAGCGCAGCGCAAAGGTTCAGGCGGTTGTGGCGGCCGGGCAGCGACAGGCTGCGGGCATCCAGCACGGCACGTTCGCCGCGATAGACGCTTCCCTCGCGCAGGTGCCAGCCGTCGGCGTGGTTGAACCACAGCACGCGGGTGCTGGCCGGCACGTCCAGCGCCACCAGCGCGGGGTCGGCGGCATTGAGCACGGCCACGCGTGGCGCCGTCTGCGTCACCAGCGCCAGCTTGTCGGCGTAGTAGCGCGCCTCGCTGCCGTGCCAGTCCAAGTGTTCGGGGAACAGGTTCAGCACCACCGCCACGTCCTCTCGTGCTGCTTACTGCCGGCAACGTGCTGTTCGATATGGTCATCGGCGACTCGTATTTTCGCTATGACGTGGTATCGGTCGGCCAGTTGGACAAGGTTCAGCTGATCGATGCGATGTGGGACAACAAAGAGAAGCGTCG
>JANNQY010000288.1:0-8540 GCA_031400995.1 Lysobacteraceae bacterium | reverse complement strand
AGACCGGCTGGCGCCTGGAAGACGGCGAGTGGCGCCTGCTAACCGCCACTTGGGAACCCACCTTGTAACGCCCCGCAAAAACACTGTGGGAGGGACTTCAGTCCCGATGCTTCTCACATTGAAGCATCGGGACTGAAGTCCCTCCCACAGTGTTTTCGCGGGGCGTTACAAGGTGGGTTCCCAAGTGGCGGTTAGCAGGCGCCACTCGCCGTCTTCCAGGCGCCAGCCGGTCTTGACGCGATAGACCTGGGCGCTATCGGGCAGCCAGCCGGCGCCGCCGGTGGTGGCCGCGGTGAATTCGACCCGCGCGCCTTGGCCCATCAGCGCCACTTCGAGCGGACCCAGGCTTACACCGATCTGCTTTTCGCGCAGCCAGGTCACCGCGGCAAAGCGCCGGAACTGGTCGCGATCCATGCCTTCGGGCCCCACGAACTCCTCGGAGATGGACTCGGCCAAGGCGCTGGCGTCGCGGGCCTCCACGGCCGCCTGCATGCCGGCGATGGTGTCGCGCAGCGCGGCCTCGGGTGCCGGTGCGCTGCATCCGGGCAAGCCCGCCAAAGGCAGGCAAAGCAAGAGCGTGAAGACGGCGCGAAGCCCGGCGCGGCGCGCCTTGCCCAAGCCGGGGGGGTATGCTCCAATCGAGTGAATACTCCAATCCGGCGCCAGCGGCACGGCGATCCGGGATTGCGGGCGACATACCGATAAATTCAGGGGAAATGGCATGGGTTCTGAGCGTCCTTGGCTGGCCAACTATCCCAAGGGTATCCCGGCCGAGGTGGACCTGGAAAAGTACGCGTCCATCGTCTCGGTGCTGGACGAAGTCTGCCGGGATTTCACCGACCGGCCGGCGTTTGCCAATTTCGGCAAACAGCTCAGCTATGCCGACGTGGACCGGCTGAGCGGCCAGTTCGCCAGCTACCTGCTCAATGAACTCAAGCTCAAGAAGGGCGACCGCGTCGCCCTGATGATGCCCAATATCCTGCAGTACCCCATCGCCATCTTCGGCGTTCTCCGCGCCGGGTTGACGGTGGTGAACACCAATCCGATGTACACCGCCCGCGAGCTCAAGCACCAGCTGGTGGATTCGGGCGCCAGCGCCATCGTCGTACTGGAAAATTTCGCCAGCGTGGTGGCCGAGGTGATCGGCCAGACGGCCGTGAAGCAGGTGATCGTGACCGGCGTAGGCGACATGCTGGGCTTCCCCAAGGGCGCCCTCATCAACTTCGCCATCCGCCATGTCAAGAAACAGGTCCCGGAGTATTCGCTGCCCGGCGCGGTCAACTTCAAGCGGACGCTGGAACTGGGCGCGCGCCACCCACTGCCCAAGGTGGAGCTTCGCGGGCACGACATCGCGTTCCTGCAATACACCGGCGGCACCACAGGCGTGGCCAAGGGCGCCATGCTCACCCACCGCAACCTGGTGGCCAACATGCAGCAGTCTTCGGTCTGGATTGGCACCAACGCCAAGGCCGGCCAAGAGATCATCATCACGGCGCTGCCGCTTTACCATATCTTCGCGCTCACGGCGAACTGCCTGGTTTTCATGAAGTTCGGCGGCCTCAACTACCTCATCACCAATCCGCGCGACATGGCCGGCTTCGTAGCCGAGCTCAAGAAGATCCCGTTCACCGCCATCACCGGCGTGAACACGCTGTTCAACGGCCTGCTCAACACTCCTGGCTTCGACCAGATTGATTTCTCCAAACTCCACCTCACCCTGGGTGGCGGCATGGCCGTGCAGCGCGCGGTGGCCGAGCGCTGGAAAAAAGCCACCGGCATCACCCTGATCGAAGCCTACGGCTTGACCGAAACGTCCCCCGCGGCCTGCATGAACCCGATGGACCTGGTGGAGTACAACGGTGCGATTGGTTTCCCCATCTCTTCCACCGACGCCTGCGTGAAGGACGATGCCGGACACCAGCTGCCGGAAGGCGAAGTGGGCGAACTGTGCATCAAGGGCCCGCAGGTAATGGCTGGGTATTGGCAGCGTCCCGAGGAAACCGCCAAGGTGATCGATGCCGAGGGCTGGCTGCACACCGGCGACATGGCGCGGATGGACAGCAAGGGTTTCTTCTTCGTGGTGGATCGCAAGAAGGACATGATCCTGGTGTCGGGTTTCAACGTGTATCCCAACGAGATCGAAGACGTGATCGCGCTGATGCCCGGCGTGCTTGAAGTGGCGGCAGTAGGCGTGCCGGATGAAAAATCCGGGGAGGCGGTGAAGGTGGTGATCGTCAAGAAGGACGAGGCGCTGACCGCCGAGCAGGTGAAGGCGTTCTGCCGCGAGCAACTCACCGGCTACAAGCTGCCCAAGCTGGTGGAATTCCGCACCGAGCTGCCCAAGTCCAACGTGGGCAAGATCCTCCGGCGCGAGCTTAGGGACTCCCCCGCCAAGGCCTGAGGGCCAAAAGTGTGACGCAGCTCACATTCCAGCCCCTACATCAAACAGGGGGTGGTTTACAACGGGGAATGAACAGGGTCTAGTATCAGGCTGTTGGAAAACCCAACAGTTCCTGAACAAAGCGCCGCCCCGGCCCGACCGAGCCGAGGGCGGCTACCTACCCTGAGCCCCCCGGAGATAACGACCATGAGCCCCGTAGTCGAACTGATCAGCCGCCCCTACGCCTACCGCACCCTGCGCACCCAGGAAGACCCCGCCAACCGCGCCAGCTGGATGTACATGCACGCCCAGCGCGCGCATGACGGCGCCCTTGGGCGGCCCTGCTTCTCGCTGGAACTGATGAAAGACATGCGCGACTACCTCGCCGGCGTCGCCCAGCGCAGCCAGCAGACCGCCATTGACGGCCGCGAGCCGGGCCTGGACCACCTGGTGGTGACCTCGGACGCCAGCAGCTTCAACCTGGGCGGCGACCTGGAACTCTTCGCCCGTCTCATTCGCGAGCGTGACCGCGCCTCCCTGCTGGCCTATGCCCGCATGTGCGTGGAGGGCGTCTACCACCTGCATACCCAGTTGGGTGGCCGGGTGAACTCCATCGCCCTGGTCCAGGGTGACGCCTTGGGCGGCGGCCTTGAGCTGGCGCTGTCCTGCCAGACCATTGTGGCCGAAGCCGGCGTCGGCATGGGCTTCCCGGAAGTGCTGTTCGACCTGTTCCCGGGCATGGGTGCCTATTCCTTCCTCTGCCGTCGCGTCAGCCCGGCCATGGCGGAAAAGCTGATGCTCGACGGCAACGTCTACACCAGCGAACAAATGCTCGAGATGGGCATCATTGACATGGTGGTCCCCAAGGGCCAAGGCGTGCAGG
This sequence comes from Lysobacteraceae bacterium, assembly GCA_031400995.1. Lineage (GTDB taxonomy): Bacteria > Pseudomonadota > Gammaproteobacteria > Xanthomonadales > Xanthomonadaceae > Arenimonas. The sequence goes on along the minus strand of JANNQY010000288.1, from coordinate 5,277 downwards.
CCGTGCAGGACCTGCTGCGCAGCCACCGCCGCGCCCCGCATGCCCGCTTGGCCATGCAGCAGGTGCGCCAGTACGCGCAGCCGGTGTCGCTGGAAGAGCTGATGCGCATCACCGAAATCTGGGTGGATACCGCGCTGCAGCTGGGCGAGAAGTCGCTGCGTACCATGGAGCGCCTGGTCCGCGCCCAGGAACGCCGCTCCAGCGAAGCCGCCCACGCCACGGTCCTCGCTGCCGCAGTCTGACCCGCCCCGGCCTGGGGCTCAGGCCGAGGCGTCGTCCGAACGCTGCCCTCCCGAACGGGAGGGTAGCCGGGCCAGAGCCTCGCGAGCCGATTCAAACTGCTCTCGCAGTCCGCGCTCCCGCGTACGCCACTCCTTGGCAAGCTGCCAGTTGGGCAACTGCATCATCTCGTAGCCCACGGTCGCCACGCGCGACATGCCCAAGTTGCCCGCCACGCCCTTGAGCGCATGGCATTGATCCCGGAAACCATCCCAGTCCGCTGACTGCCCGCATTGCTCCAGCGTGGTCAGGCAGCGCAGGCAGTCGCGCACGCACTGCTGCACGAAGTTGGCGACGAAATCCTTGCCCAGGTTCAGCTCAGCCAGCTCGCTGAGCACGGTGTCGTCCAGCACCACGGCGTCCAGCGCACCGGCCGCGCGCTCCTGCGGAACCGGAGCAGCCTCCTGGCCACCCGTGGCGATTTCCGCCAACGCTTCCAGCAGGCGCGCCGCGACGATTGGCTTGGGCAGGAAGGCGCGCGCACCGGCCTGTTCGCACGAAGCGATGGCCTCGGGCGTCACGTCGGCGGTGAGCACCAGGAACGGCGTGCGCCGGGCTCCGCCAGCTTCCATCACCCGCGCCTCGCGCATGATGTCCAGGCCACTCACGCCGGGCATATGCAAGTCGATCAGCACAGCGTCGAAGTCGCGCTCGCTGAGCAGCGCCAGCACCGCATCGCCCGTATCAACGTCCTCAACGTGGTGGCCCGCCTTCTCCAGCAAGCGGCGCAAAACCATGCGGTTGGCGGTGTGGTCATCGGCAATCAGCGTGTGCAGCGGCTTGATGCGCGCGCGATGGCGGACGAAGGGATCATCGAAGGCGATGACGTTGGCAGAGTCCTGCTGCGGCAGCGCGCCCGGGACCGGCGTGGCCAGGCGGAACGGCAGCTCCACCCAGAAGTGCGAGCCCCTGCCCTCCTCGCTCTCGAAGCCCAGCCGGCCGCCCATGGTTTCAGCCAAGCCCTTGGCGATGGTGGTGCCCAGTCCGGTGCCGCCGTGGCGGCGGGTCGTCCCGGAATCCACCTGTTCAAAGGCTTCGAACAGCCGCTGCTGCGCCGCCAGCGCAATGCCGATGCCCGTGTCGCGCACCGAAAAGCGCAGCACGATGTCATCGAACAGTTCATCCGCGCCGCGCTCTTGGGCCATCTCGCGCGGTCGCGGCGGCGCTACGTCCACTTCGAGCGTTACGCGGCCGACGTCGGTGAACTTGATGGCGTTGTTGAGCAGGTTAACCAGGATCTGGCGCAGGTGGTCCACATCACCGTGCAGGGCATGCGGCACGCGGTCGGAGACATCGACGGCAAATCGCAGGCCTTTGTCCACCGCCGACGGCTGCAGCATCACCTGCACGCTGCGGGTGAGCTGGCGCAGCTCGAAATCCTCGACGTTCAGCCGCAGCTTTCCGGCTTCGATGGCGGAAATGTCCAGCACGTCCTCCACCAGCGCCAGCAGTGCGCGGGCCGAGGTCTGGATCACCTCGGTGCATTCCCGCTGCTCCTTGCTCAGCCGCGTGGTGGTGAGCAGCTGGGACATGCCCACCAGACCATTGAGCGGAGTGCGAAACTCGTGGCTCATGTTGGCCAGGAAGCGGCTCTTGGCCTGGTTGGCGCGCTTGGCTTCCTCGGTGGCGCGGGTCAAGGCGCGCAGCAGCGACGTGAGATAGGCGGGGATGGCCGTCAGGCCAATCAACAGGCCCCAGCCGAGCATGGCGTTGGCTTTCCAGTACGCCGTGGTCAACAACACGACAAGGAAGCTGAGGCTGGCCATCAGTATGGCCGCCACGAGGTAACGCTCGCCGTAGCGCAGGCCGTTGCCGATGGTGACCCACATCAGGACGACGTAGACCGAGGCCAGCGGCTCGCCAAGCACCTGCATGGCGGCGCCCATCATGGCGAAATCGGCCAGCATTCCGATCACGCGCCGCACGTGCGACACGCCCGGCTGCAGGGCGATACCGGCGATGATGCCCAGGCCCACCACGGCTTCAAACGCGATGAACATGAACACTAGGCGCAGCGGCTCGTTGCGCACTTCAGCGCCTGCGGTCACTCCCAGCAGGTACACCAGGATCACCGAGACCACGGCCACGCGCGTCAGTGCCTGACCGTGCTCGCTATCGGGCCGGTTCCTGAAACGGTCTGCCAGTTTGTGCAGGACGCTGCTCAAGGGGGCTCATCCGTTGCCGCTGGACTCAGCGCGCGGTGGGCGCCGGGGCATGGAAGGAGAAAATCTCCATCACCCGTTCACGGCGGGCCATCAACGCATCCACCACGGCCGGGTCAAACAGCAGGCCCGACTGCGCCTTGATGTAGTCCAGCGCCTGCGCCATCGGCCAAGCCTCCTTGTAAGGGCGCACGGTAGTCAGCGCCTCAAGCACATTGACCACACCGACGATGCGCGCCGGCAGCGGAATGTCCTCTCCCGCCAGGCCATCCGGGTAACCGCTGCCGTCCCAGCGCTCCTGGTGACCCAGGGCGATGGTGGCACCCACCTGGACGAACCGGCTGCTGCTGTCGCGCAGGATGTCGTAGCCCAGGCGCGGGTGCTTCTTGATCTCTTCGTACTCGCTGGCGTCGAGCTTGGTCGGCTTCAGCAGCACCGTGTCGGAAATGCCGATCTTGCCGATGGCGTGCAGCGGCGCCGCCAGTTCGATCATCGTCACCTCGTCTTCGGGCAGGCCCAGGGCTTCAGCCAGCACGCCGGCATAGCGGGTGATGCGCTCCAGGTGGGCAACGCCGCCGCCATCGCGCTGCTCGGTAGCCTTGGCCAGGCGATGCAGGATCTCGCGCTCACGCTCGTCGAGCTCATGCATGCGCGCCAGCAGCTGGCGCTCCAGCTCATGGGCGCGGGATTTGAGGTTTTGCTGCTGCTGGCGCAGCGCCAGCAGGTTGCGGCAGCGCGAGCGCAGTTCACGCGGGCGCACCGGCTTGACCAGGAAATCGATGACGCCGGCTTCCAGCGCCGCGTTGCGGATGGGCTCATCGCCCACCACGGTGATCAGGATGATGGGCACGTCGCGGTGCGACAGCGGGCGGCGGAAGCGACGGGCGAACTCCAGGCCGTCGAGCTTGGGCATGCGGTAGTCGAGCAGCAGCAGGTCGGGCGAGCTGCGCTGGGACCAAAGCAGCGCCTCCACGGGGTCGCCAAAATCGGTGACCTTCACGTCGGGACTGATGTCCTCCAGCAAGTGCCGGAACATGGTCCGTTGGGACGGTTGGTCATCAACGATCAGGACATTCACGGCTCTACTCCGGACACAGGCGCCAAAGCGCTGGCAACGCCTGAGCTTACTCCGGGTATTTCAGTAACGGCAAGGGTTTAGCGGCCTTTTCTGGCACACAGCTGCAACACTGAACGCAGTCTCAGGCCTCGGGACGCATGTAGGGAAACAGCAAAACGTCGCGGATGGAGGCAGAATCCGTGACCAGCATCACAAGCCGGTCAATGCCGACGCCCAAGCCACCGGTGGGTGCCATGCCGTACTCCAGGGCGCGGATGTAGTCGGCGTCGAAATGCATGGCCTCGTCATCGCCACCGTCCTTGGCCTCCACCTGGGCCAGGAACCGGGCTTTCTGGTCCTCGGGATCGTTGAGCTCGGAGAATCCATTGGCCAGCTCACGTCCGCCGATGAACAGCTCGAAGCGGTCGGTGATCTCCGGATCGCGATCGCTGGCTCGGGCCAGCGGGCTGATCTCCACCGGGTGGTCGGTGATGAAGGTGGGTTGCACCAGCGTGTGCTCCACCGTCTTCTCGAACACCTCCAACAGCAGCTTGCCCCAGCCGTAGCTGGGCTTGAACTTAACGCCCAGGCGCTGGCAGTGGCCGCGCATGGCGTCCAGGTTGCGCAACTCATCGCGCGTGATGTCGGGATTGTGTTCCAGCACGGCGTCAGTCATGGACCAGCGGCGGAAGGCGGGGCCCAGGTCGATGGCCATGCCTTCCCACTGGAGCGCCGTGGTGCCGCGCGCCTGCAGGGCCACGTCGCGGATCAAGCCCTCGGTGAGATCCATTACTTCGGTGTAGGTGGCGTAAGCCTCGTAGAGCTCGAGCATGGTGAACTCGGGATTGTGCCGGGTGGACACGCCCTCGTTGCGGAAGTTGCGGTTGATCTCGTACACCCGCTCCAGCCCGCCCTCCACCAGCCGCTTGAGGTAAAGCTCGGGTGCGACGCGCAGGTACAGATCCAGGCCCAAGGCATTGTGGTGTGTCGTGAACGGCTTGGCCGTGGCGCCACCGGGGATGTAATGCATCATCGGCGTTTCCACTTCCAGGAAACGGCGGGCATCAAGCCACGCGCGCATCGCCGAGACGATGCGCGAACGCTGCACGAAGACCTCGCGCGCCTCCGGGTTCACGATCAAATCCACGTAGCGCATGCGGTAGCGCTGCTCCACGTCCGCCAGCCCGTGCCACTTGTCCGGCAGCGGGCGCAGCGATTTGGTCATCAAGCGCAGGCCATGGGCTTTTACTGAAAGCTCGCCGGTGCGCGTGCGGGTGAGGCCACCGTGCACGGCGACTATGTCGCCCACATCCCAACCCTTGAAAGCGTCGTAGCTGTCGCCGAGTTCGCTGGCCTGCAGATAGAGCTGGATACCACCCGACATGTCCTGGATCTGCGCGAAGCTGGCCTTGCCCATCACCCGCTTGGCCATCAACCGGCCGGCAACGGCGACGCGACGGTCCAGCGCTTCCAGCGTCTCAGCCGGCCAGGCGTCCTTGTCGGCGTAGTCGGCCTGCAGGTCGCCCGCGTAGTCGGCGCGCTTGAAGTCGTTGGGGAAAGCGATGCCCTGCCCGCGTAGCGCCGTGAGTTTCGATCGACGCTCGGCGATGAGGCTGTTCTCGTCGGCGGCGGTCGGCGGTGCGGGCGTGTGCTCGGTCATGGCATGGGTCCAATGGAACTGGCAAAAAAATTTGTACGAGGGACCTCAGTCCAGACACCCCTGTAGGAGGGACTTCAGTCCCGATGCTCCAGGCCAGGAGCTCGGGACTGAAATCCCTC
>JANNQY010000287.1:0-2752 GCA_031400995.1 Lysobacteraceae bacterium | reverse complement strand
TGCCCCGGTCCTGATGGGAACGCTGCTCATGGGCACGGCGGCGGCCAAGACCGTGCGCTACCCGGCGCGCGCCGAACCTCCATTGCCTAGGCTCAGGGCATATCCTCGCGCGCCTTGGGTAGAGTACCGTCCTGCATGCGCATCGCACGTAGACGACCGGCACCTTTCGGGCGATGAGTCCAGGGACGCGAGTGTCGCCAACGGGTCGGCAGCGCCCATTCGACGTCGTGAGCAGCGGACGGCCGACGGGTCTTTGCCATCGACAAACATCGAACGGCTGCTTTCGGGATTTCGACCCCGCGAACGGACGACGACCTATGTCCGCAGTACCTCGTAAACCGGTCGCTGGCGACGCCATTTTTCCGCCGCCTGTACGTCCGGCTGATGGCCGGGACTTGAATCTCGAGTCCCAGAATCGGGCGACCGGTGACCAGCGCAAAGCCGCCGCTCAGGTGACGAGCGCCGGGTCAAGGGCGCAACCCTGTCTGCAGCCGCTCAACGACCCATCAACGGCATCAGCAGACGCGCGCTGCCCTCGTGAGCTCTGGTGAAGATCGCGGGCCGCGCCTGATGCGCCAAGTTCAGGCGCTGGCGCGCGGCTGCTCCGCCGTGGCCAGCAGGCGAGGTATGGCGGCCATGGCAGCCATGGCCTGCTCCCGAAAGCGCACGATGACGGCCTGCTTCTCGGCGTCATCCTTGGCCGCGCTGGCGATCAGCTTGCCGAAGCCATCGAGTCGGCTGTCGCGTATCCACTGGCGCAGCGCCTTGTCCTGCCCCCACTGCGCCTGGTTCCACATGCCCACCATCATGCTGCGCGGGTAGTCGGCCAGGGTGTGAGGGAAGGGGATGGAGCCGCACAGGCGGTTCTTCTCGGCGTCGCTGGCGTAGTGCGCTTCCACATAGGCAATGAGCGCGGCACTGAAGGCGGGCTGCGGCAGGCGCACCACCTGGACCACGATCTTGTCGCCCTGGAAAGTGGGCTGTGCGGCGCGCATCTCCACCGCCGACGCGGTGCAGTCGATGAACAGCGTGCCCGGCTCTACCGCCACGCTGCCCTGCTCCAGCACCATGCGGCCGGCCTCCAGCGCGCGCACCCGTCCGAGCCGAACCACCTGCTGGATGCGCCGCAGCACCGCCACCTCGGCCGGCGAAACGGTGGCAAAGTGGAACATGCTTGGTACACGGCTTTCGTCGACGCGCAACAGCATGCCGCAGGCTTCCAGGCGCAGGAACAGGTCGTCGATGGACGTGGCCGAGGCCAGGGCCGCCATCTGCTCGGCCTGGTTGCCGATTGTTTGCATGAAGAAGTCCGGGCCGGGTTGGGTGGTCATGCGGTTGACCAGCCACGAGTCGCGCGGCACAACCCACTGGATGCTTGACGGTTCAGCGCCAGACTGCAGCAACCAGATGCAGGCATCCATCGCCGTCTTGCCCGCGCCCAGCACCACGAACCGCTGCGGCCGCGGTTGGCCCGCTGCGGTGCGCTCCCACAGCCCTGGCAGGGCGTTGGGCGGCACCAGGTCAACGCCAGTGGCTACGCTGAACTTCGGCACATGCGTTGAAGGCACGGGCGGGCTGTAGTAGGTGGCGTCGACCAGCTTGCGGCGCACCTGCACCTGGGTGCGCTCGCCTGACAGCAGAGACTCGAACACACCGTCGCCCACGAAGTTGCACAGCGGGTGGTAGCTGACGCGGCCGCTGGGCAAAAGCCTCTGGTTCATCACCCGGTCGAAGTAGCCGCTGATCTCCGGCCCCGAAGCCAGTTCGTATAAGCCCTCGTTGAGCCCGCGCGTGTCTTTCAGGCCACTGCCCAACGGCAGCGAATTCACGCCGTAGAAGGCCGAGGGCTGGTGCAGCGTGACGAAAGGGTAGGCGTCGTTCCAGTGACCGCCCGGCTTGCCGTGACGGTCGACGATGGTGATGTGGGCGTCGGTCTCGTCGAGCAGGGTGTCGGCAAAGGCCAGGCCCGCCGTGCCACTGCCGATGAGGAGGTAGTCGGTATCGATCTGTTGCATGGCGTTCCTGCTTTTCCGGGCAAATGCTGATCTGTCCACCAGTGTAGAGGCAGGCCCTTGCGCAACCGGCTGGGGGCTGCGCAGGCCATGTGGCCCAGTGACGCGGTAGTTCCAAAAGGGGTTCTGCGCAGGGGCCTCTTGGCCGGGTTTGTACATTCAGAACGCACGGCGTTCGAGCATCAGCGCTCAACCATGAAAGCACCCATGCTCTTCGAACCCTTCCAGCTCCGCGCCACCCACCTCAGCAACCGCTGCGTCATGGCGCCCATGACGCGCAGCCGTGCGGTGGATGCCAACACCCCCAACGCCCTGATGGCCGAGTACTACGCCCAGCGTGCGAGCGCCGGGCTCATCGTCACCGAAGGGGTGTCGCCTTCGCCCAACGGGCTGGGTTACCCGCGCATTCCGGGCCTCTGCATCTGCAACCGGGCCCAGGCCCTGGTCCAGGGCTGGGATCTGGTCACCGACGCCTCGGGCATACAGGCGCGCAGCGCGTGGGCATCCGCGTTTCGCCGTAGGGTGTGTTCAATGCGAACGGCGCATTTGCGGATGTCGATGCCCGGTACGTCGCGCTGGCGAGGGAGTTGTCGGCCCTGGGCCTGATGTGCCTGCACCTGCTGGACCGCTCGGCCATGGGTGCGCCGCTGCCCTCTGCGTGCTGGCCCCTTTGCCGCGCGGCCTGGCCTGCAAGCCTGCCGCACTGCCGCACTGCCGTTGCGCGTCGAGCCCGGCCAGGC
>JANNQY010000286.1:0-3472 GCA_031400995.1 Lysobacteraceae bacterium | reverse complement strand
GCCGCAACGTGTTCCGCGTGGCCGCGGCCTACGTGGTCATCGGCTGGCTGTCGCTGCAGGTGGCCGACGTGGTGCTGGGCTTCACCGGCGCGCCCGAATGGGTGGGCCGCACCTTGATCGCGCTGCTGCTGCTGGGCTTCGTGCCGGCGCTGGCGCTGGCCTGGGTGTTCGAGATGGGGCCGCGCGGGCTGCAGGTGGACACTGGCAGCGATGCCGCCGCCACCACGACGGCCGGCACCGGCCAGCGTGGCCAGCGCCTGGACATGATCACGCTGGGCGCGGTGGTGCTGGTGCTTGGGCTGATGGCGTGGCAGCAGCTGAGGCCCGCGCCCGGCGCGGCGCCGACGCCTGAAGTTGCGGCGGGCAGCGAAGACGCCAGCAGCGCATCCGCTGCCGCAAGCGCGCCTGCCGACGCCGGGCCCACGGCGCCGCCCGGCTCCATCGCCGTGCTGCCCTTCGCCAACCGCAGCGCCGCGCCCGACACCGGCTATTTCGCCGACGGCGTGCACGACGACCTGCTCACCCAGCTGGCCCGCAACGGCGGCCTGAAGGTGATCTCGCGCACCTCGGTGATGGAATACCGCGACACCACCAAGAACCTGCGCGAAATCGGCGAAGAGCTGGGCGTGGCCACCATCCTGGAAGGCGCCGTGCAGCGTTCGGGCAACCGCGTGCGCATCAACGCCCAGCTGATCAACGCGGTCAGCGACGAGCACCTGTGGGCCGACACCTTCGACCGCGAGCTCACACCCGAGAACGTGTTCGACATCCAGACCGAGATCGCTGCGGCCATCGCCGGCGCGCTGGGACAAACCTTGGTGCCAGGCGCGTCCGCCGCTGCGGTGACGGGCGAGGCGCCCACGCGCAACGCCGAGGCCTACGACGCCTACCTCAAGGCGCTGGCGGTGAATGTGGAAAGCCGCACGCAAACCGCATTCCGTGCGCGTGCCCAGCTGTTTCGCCAGGCGCTGGCCGCCGACCCAGACTTCGCCTTGGCCATGGGTGGACTGTCCAAGGTGCTGCTCGACAGCTACTGGCATGGGGATCGCGAACTCGCGCTGAGCGAGCAGGCGCGCGAATGGATTGAGCGCGCCCTGGCGCTGCAGCCCGAGGATCCGCGCGTGCAGCTGCAAATGGGTGAGTACCTTTACCGCGGCCGGCTGGACTATGAAGGCGCGCTGGCCTGGCTGGACAAGGCCGAACGCGGCCTGCCCGGCAGCGCTGAGATCATGGCGCTGCGCGGTTTCATCTACCGCCGCCTGGGCAAGATGGACCAGGCCATCGCCGCGATGCAGCGCGCCGCCGAGCTGGACCCGCGCTCCTCCGAAGTGCTGGTGGGTCTGGTGGAAATGACGGCCCAGACCGGCGACATGGTGGCCGCGCGGCGCTGGGACGAGCAGCTGCAGGCGTTGCCCAACGTGGCGTGGTCCTCCGCCTACACGCTGGCCGGACTTCAAGTCAGCATGGAAGGTGAGCTCGGGCCGGCGGAGCGCATGCTCACCAGCATGCCGGCGGACGAGTTCGGTTCGGCGGTCGACACCTACTGGATTCCCTACTTCCGGCGCGACTACGCCCAGGCGGCGCGCGCGCTGGTGCTGCTGCCCGACGAGCTGCTGGCCAGCCAGTTCGCCGTACATCCCAAGCCACTGCTGCGGGCCCGCATGGCCTACGCGCAGGGCGACGCCGCGAAGGTGCGCGCCGAGGCCGCGCGCGCACTGGCCAGCCTGGATGCGCGCATCGCCGCCAACCCGGCCGACTATCGTTCGCTGCTTTCGCGCGGCTTCGCGCAGGCCTTGCTCGGCAACGGCCAGGCCGCCCGCGCCGACGCGGCCGCCGGCCTGGCCCAAGACGGCCCAACGCGCGACCTGATGCTGCGCGCCTACCTTCGCATGCAGCAGCTGGACGTGCTGGCGGTAGTGGCGGATTCCGACGAGCTTGCCGCGGCCATGGCCGACTACCTTGCGCTGGGCTTTCGCAGCCACGCCTTCGACGGCCTGGTGCTGGATCCCATCTACGACCGCCACCGCGCGCACCCGGCCATGCAGGCGCTGGAAGCCAAGTACTCGCGCAAGACCAAGGCCGCCCCATGAACTTCCTGGCCGAACTGCGCCGTCGCAACGTCATCCGCATCGCGGCGCTGTACCTGGTGGGTGCGTGGCTGGCCATGCAGGTGGCCGCTACGCTGCTGCCGATCTTCGACACGCCCGGGTGGGTGCTCAAGGCGCTGGTGCTGCTGCTGGCCATCGGCTTCGTGCCGGCGCTCGTGTTCTCGTGGATTTACGAGCTCACGCCCGAGGGCCTGAAGCGCGAGGGGGAGGTCGACCGTTCGCAGAGCATCGTGGACCACACGGCGCGGCGGCTGGACGTCGCGGTGATCGTGCTGCTGCTGGGCGTGGGCGCGATGATTTTCTGGCAGGCGCGCAAGGCGCCGGTGCCGGCGGACGCGCCCGCGGCGGCATCCGCGGAGAAGGCAAGCGCCCCGGCGGCTGGCGATCCCGCTGCAATCACCGACAAGAGCATCGCCGTGCTGCCGTTCGCCGACTTCAGCGCCGCCGGCGACCAGGCCTGGTTTGCCGACGGCCTGGCCGAGGAAGTGCTCAACGCGCTGGCGCGCACGCCGGACCTGATGGTGAGCGCGCGCACCTCGTCGTTCCGCTACAAGGACAGCGAGCTGGCCATCCCGGAGATTGCCAAGGAGCTAGGCGTGGCCCACGTGCTGGAAGGCTCGGTGCGCAGCACGCCCGAGCGCGTGCGGGTCACCGCCCAGCTCATCCGCGCCAGCGACGGTTTCCACCTGTGGTCGCAAACCTACGACCGCGACATCGCCGACATGATCCAGGTGCAGGAAGACCTGGCGCAGCAGATCGCGCTGGCCATGCAGACCAGCATGGACCCGGCGGCGCTTGCGGCCATGGCTACCGTAGGCACGCGCTCGGTGGAGGCCTATCAGGCCTATATCCGCGGTGTTGCCGAGCTGGCGAGCGACCTTCCCGGTGCTACCGAGCGCAGCTATGACTGGTTCGAAAAGGCGCGGGCACTGGACCCGGAATTCGCGGCCGCGCATGCGCAGGCCGCGGATTTCTGGCTGGTCCAGCTCAATACCACCCGGACCAACAGCGGGCTGACGGACGCCTCGCCCGAACAGGCGGCGCGGAACTTCAGCGAGCGCATCGACCTGGCCATCGCCCATGCGGCCAGCGCCACCGACGGCCAGGGCTACCGCGGGCTCAAGGCGCTGCGCGAGCTGCGCCTGCGCGAGGCCATCGAACTCAACCGCGCGGTGGTGGCCGCACGGCCGGGCGATATCCAACTGTTGGGTCGACTGCTGGAAGCGCTCACCTACACCAGCGACTACGCGCTGGGCACCGAGCTGTTGGACGGACTCTGGCCGCAGGCCCTGCTGCGCGAAGAGGCCGCCACGCTGCATGTTAACGCCGCGCACCGGCACCTCGACAAGGCCAGGGCGGCCGAC
>JANNQY010000285.1:0-2064 GCA_031400995.1 Lysobacteraceae bacterium | reverse complement strand
GTGCAGCGCGCGCGGCAGGCGTTCGAACGGGTCGAACGATGCGGTCACACCCGCTGGGCCTGGCGCTTGGGCAGCACCACTTCCATCAGGTGCAGGCGTTCGTCGTCGTCCATTTGGAGCCAATGGGCGATTTCGATGGGGCTGCGGTGGCAGCCTTCGCACAGGCCCTGGACGTCGAGCGAACAGACGCCGATGCAGGGGCTGAGGACGGCGCGGAAAGAGGGATTCATTGCTTCAGACGCAAGACCGCCGCGCCGGGAGACCCGGCGCGGCGGCGGTTTGCTTTTATTGGACGCTGACGAGCTTGATGTCGAACACGAGCGCCTGGCCCGGACCCACCGGCGAGCGCGGGTCGTTGCCAAAGGCTTTCTCGGCCGGCAGGAAGATCTCCCAGCGCGAACCGGTCGGCATCAACTGCAGGGCTTCCTGCACGCCAGCGATGGGGAACTCGCTGAGCTTGAAGGTGGCCGGGGTCGGGTTCTGCTGGGCGTAGGTGTTGGCGAACTCCTGGCCGGTGGAGACCGAGCCGCGGTAGTGCATCTGCACCGTGCTGGCAGCCGTGGGCTTAGCGCCGGTGCCCGGCTCGATCACGCGGTACTGGATGCCGCTGGGCAGCGTGGTGACGCCGGGCTTGGCGCGGTTGGCGGCCAGGAACGCGTCGGACTTGGCCTTGTTGTTGCGGGCCAGGGTCTCGAACTCGGTGCGCGCCTTGGTCATCATGCGCTGCTGCAGGCCGGTGAGCTGGGCATCCATCTGCGGCTGCGGGTAGGCCGCGGCGCGCTTGGCGTAGCCGTCCTGGATGGCCTTGATCACCGCGTTGATGTCTACGTCCACGCCCTGTTGGGCCAGGTCGGAACCGAGGTCGAAACCAATGGCGTAGCTCAGCACCGGCTTATTTACCGGCGCCGGCGCAGGCTGGGCCTGCGGGGCTTGGGCCGGGGCAGTCTGGGCCAGGGCAACGCCGGCGCTCAGACTAAGGGCCGCCAGGGTGGCAGCCAACAGACGCAACTTCATCAGGAAATCTCCAGTGGTAGAAACTAGGGGCCATGTGGGGCCCCGAAGGCCGCGCTAGGATAGCCTCCAAGCGGCTGAACCGCCACTGACACCGGGGTTTTCCGGCCCGCATGCCGGCGCCAGGCCCCTCCTGCACCCTACCTCGCTTCTTCGGAGCCGCCATGGCCTACAGCCGTCTATTAGTCGAGGATCTCGGCGCCGTCCGCCGGATCACCCTCAACCGCCCCGACAAGCTCAATGCGCTTGATTACGAAACGATCTCCGAACTGCACCTGGCGTTTGAGGACGCCGGCGCGCAGACCGGAGTGCGCGTGGTGGTGCTGACCGGCGCCGGCCCCAAGGCCTTCGTGGCCGGCGCCGACATCGCCCAGATGAGCGGCCTGAGCGTGCTGCAGGCGCGTGACTTCTCCCGCCATGGCCAGCACCTGATGCGCCGCATCGAAGGCCTGGGCAAACCCGTGCTGGCCATGGTGAACGGCTTTGCCTTGGGCGGCGGCCTGGAGCTGGCCATGGCCTGCCATCTGCGGCTGGCCGCCGACACCGCCAAGCTGGGCCAGCCCGAAGTGAACCTGGGCCTGATCCCCGGCTTCGGCGGCACCCAGCGCCTGCTGCGGCTGGTGGGCCGCGGACTGGCGCTGGAACTGTGCCTGCTGGGCCAGCCCATCGACGCCACGCGTGCCGCGCAAGTGGGTCTGGTGACGCGCGTGCTGCCTGCAGACCAACTGGAAACCCATACGATGGCCCTGGCCGCGCAGCTGGCCCAGGCCGCACCCGAAGCCCTGCGCGGCATTCTGGACGCCGTACTGGTGGGCGGCGAATGCGCACTCGAGGCTGGGTTGGATTACGAAACCCAGGCCTTCGCCGTGGCGTTCTCCACCGAGGACATGAAGGAAGGCACTTCGGCCTTCCTCGCGCAGAATCGCACTGTCGCACACGGGACAGCGGCCATTCAACCGCTGGAACAGGTCGAACGGCGGGCCCGCATCGGCGGGCCGCCGTTCCAGCACCACGCCCACCACTTCCGGGATCACGTCTCCCGCGCGGCGCACG
>JANNQY010000284.1:0-1708 GCA_031400995.1 Lysobacteraceae bacterium | reverse complement strand
CCGCGACGCCGTGGTGCTCGAATCGGCCATGCCGCCCATGGTCACCGCCGCCGCACTGGCGATATCACACCGTCTCGCCCCTGCGCTTGCGGCCGCACTGGTGGGCTATGGCATCCTGCTGTCGCTGGTTACGCTGCCGGTCTGGGCGTGGTGGCTGCAAACGCTGCACTGACGGAGGAATCCATGCGCGCCTTGTTTGGAATGGTTTTGCTGGCGGGCTTTTTCGCGGGCTCGGTGCAGGCGCAGCTGCCGTCCGCGAAGGATCGGGAAGATTACCTGGCGTACGTCGTCGCGGCGGCGAAGGTGGAGGGCAACCTCACCTCGGATGCAGCAGTGCTGGATCTGCTGTTGATCCAGGAGCACATCGCCGCTTCGCCCGAGAACCGCACTGCTTACGTGTCCGTCACCGAGCTGGGCTTGCGTGCCGAGGCTGACGTGCTTCGCGCGCAGCTCTCCGAGCGGGTGCAGGCCGCGATGATGGATAGCGTCGAGCTGTTGGCCCACGACAAGCGTTGCTACCGCAGCGACGCACCGGCGGAGTTCTGTGAGCGCCGCAACGGCCGCCTCGCCGAGCTGGCGGGAGACAACGCCTACTACCACCTCGTGCTGATGACAAACGCATGGAAGACCGGGGATGCCGCGGCGTTCCTGCGTCACGCCAAGGCGGGAGCGGCGGCAGGCCACTACCGCAGTCCCTACATGGACTACTACGCCGGCTTGCATGCCCGCTTCAGGCAGGTTCCTGACCACGTGGCACCGAGCATGACTTCCGAGGGGGAGGGTGTGCCCCGGGCGGCCTTGATGGCGATGTCGTTCTCGGCTGCCTACGCCATGCCGCCGTTTCAGGGATTCTCCGCACCTTGCCGCGAGGCCGAGGGCGAGCTGCGCGAGCAGTGCCTGGACATCGCGCTGATGCAGCTCGCCTCGGCGCAGACGCCCATCGAGGTCAGTATCGCAGCCGGGGTGGTTGAAGCCCTGGGCGACGAGCAGGCGCGACAGCTTGCGGGGGAAAGGCGCCGCGAAGCGTCCTGGCGGTCGGAGAAGGCGGGCGAAATCTTCAGAAAGGTGATCGAGGGACAACCGGTCGCGGGCAATGACGCCTACTTCGACGACTACGGCACCAAGGGCGAGCTCGAGGCTGCCCGCCTGCTGATTGTCGCCAATGGCGTTGCGCCGTCTCCGCCGCCGGAGTGGCAGTCTGCGTTCTATCGCGGGTCTGGCAGCCCGTGAGGACGCCAATCCAGCGCCCGCGCGGTCTGGAGGAACTCCAATCGTGACCGACCAGCTCGCCACACCCGGCGTCCGCTTCCCGCCGCCGCTGATCTTCCTGCTCGGCCTGGGCGCCGGCATCGTGTTGGAGTACACGCTGTTCCCATGGGCTCTGGTCAGTCCTTCGCTGCTTTGGCTGCTGCGTCTTCTGGCCGGCGCCTTCGCGCTGCTGGCGGCGTGGCTGCTGGTAAGCGCGCTGGGCGGCTTCCGCCGCCGCGGCAACGACCCGCGGCCCTGGCGCGCCGACAGCGCGCTGGTAGAGGAGGGCGCCTACCGGCACACGCGCAACCCCATGTACCTGGGCATGGCGCTGGCCTACGTGGCCATCACGCTGGCCTTCAACAGCCTATGGCCGCTGCTCATGCTTGGGCCGGTGCTGTTCGCCATCCAGCACTACGTGATCGGCCGCGAAGAGGCCTACCTGGCGCAGCGCTTCGGC
>JANNQY010000283.1:0-8150 GCA_031400995.1 Lysobacteraceae bacterium | reverse complement strand
CCGCGCTTGGCGCGCAGAGAGCTGCTGCCGTTGCCGCGCCACTCGTGGATGGCGCAGGTGATCCCGGCGCGCGCCAGCGCTTGGCCGAACGCGTCGTACTTCTGCGCGGTCACACCGAGCGCTGGCAGCCAGAACAGCCGTGGCCCATCGGCGGCGCCAGTATGCAGGCGCAGTTGGCTGGTATGACCGTCGGCGCTAGTCACGCAGATTAGTGAAGTTGTCATTGCCCAGCCGCCTGTGGATCCGGATGCCGAGCATAGCGACCAGCAGGCATGCGCGTCAGATGGCATCACGTCGCCTGCACGTGAAACGAACGCGCCGTTGACGCGCTTGCGACGCCACCACCACAGCCTTCGGCGCACGCTAGTGACGTGCTCAGAGCACATCCCCTTTTCCTGGAGTCCACGATGAACCTTCTTCGCAAGAGCCTGATGGCTGTTCTGCTCTCCGGCGTTATCGCCACCCCCGCCTTCGCCGAGCATCACAAGTCGGGCGAAATGGCCCCGGGCACCATCGTTGAAGTGGCCGCTGCCAACGCTGACTTCGAAACCCTCGTCGCCGCCGTGAAGGCTGCCGGCCTCGTCGAGACCCTCAGCGGCACGGGCCCGTTCACCGTGTTCGCGCCCACCGACGCGGCTTTCGCCAAGCTGCCGGCCGGCACCGTGGAGAACCTGCTCAAGCCCGAGAACAAAGACCAGCTGGTCGCGTTGCTTACCTTCCACGTGGTCGCCGGCAAGGTATTGGCGGCTGATGTGGTTACCCTGGACAACGCCACCACCGTCAACGGTGCCGTGGCCGACATCACCGTCAAGGGCAGCACCGTGATGGTCGAGAACGCCACCGTCACCGCCACCGACATCGCCGCCAGCAACGGCGTCATCCATGTCATCGATACCGTGATCATGCCCAAGTAAGCGCGGCCCTCCCCGGCGCTGCCGCGGCCCGTCTCCGGACGGGCCGTTTTTTTGTCCGGGCGCCGCTTGCTATGCTGCGGCCATGGATAACACCACGGTTCTTTATTTCATTTCCGGCACCCTGATCCTGATCGGACTGTTGGGCACCGTGCTGCCGGTTCTGCCCGGATTGCCCCTGATGTTCGGCGGCATGCTGCTTGCCGCTTGGGCCGGGGGCTTCCAGCACATCGGTGCCTGGACCTTGGCCGTTATGGCGCTGCTGGTGCTGCTCTCCATCGCCGTGGACGTGGGCGCCAGCATCGTCGGCGCCAAGCGCGTGGGCGCTTCGAACAAAGCGCTGGTGGGTGCCGGGCTGGGCGGTGTCATCGGAATCTTCTTCGGCATCCCCGGCCTGCTGGCGGGTCCCTTCCTGGGCGCCGCCGCCGGCGAGATGGTACATGGCCGCGAGTGGCGTGCCGCCTCAAAAGTGGGCATGGGCACCTGGCTGGGACTGGCCCTGGGCGCCGTCCTGAAAGTGGGGCTGGCGTTTTCCATGCTGGCCATTTTCTGCCTTGCGCTTTGGCTGGACTAGCCCCTACTCCTGCAGTTCCCTGAGCGTCACTGACGGCGGCGCATCCAGCACGCGTCGGGTGGCGAACAATCCAGCCAGCAGCGCCGCCAGCGTGCCCACGATGGCGCCGGTAGCGGCCAGCGCGGGATCAGGCGTCCACGGCAAATCGAATGCCCGCGTCGCTATCACGCCGGCCAGCACCGACGCAGCGATGGCCGCGACCGTGCCCGATAGCAGGCCAATGGCCGAGAACTCCGACACTTGGGCCCAACGCAGCTGACGCCGGCTGCCGCCCAACACGCGCATCACGCCGCCTTCGAGCAGGCGCTCGTCCTGGCTGGCGCTCACCGCCGCCAGCAAGACCAGCACGCCGGCCGCGAGCGAAAAATAGAACACCGACTCCACCACCATGGACACCTGCTCCACGGTTCGGCGCACCTGTTCGAGCACCGCATCCACGTCCACCACAGACAGGTTCGGGAACGCCGACACCAGTTCGGCCGTGAAACGCGGCCGATCGTCAGGAATGTTCACCGCGGTGATGTGGCTGCCTGAGTAGGCGTCCAGCGCGCCGGGCGACGCAACCACGAAGAAATTTGGCTGGAAACTCTCCCAGTCCACTTTCCGGAAACTGGTCACCGTGCCTTGGAACGGCGAGCCGGCAATGTCGAAAGCCACCAAGTCGCCCAGCTTCCAGCCCAGCGTTGCCGCGAAGTCCTCCTCGACGGAAAGCTCCGGCGTGGGCGAACCCGAGGCCGGCCAGAACTGGCCCGCGGTAATGACGCTGTCGGCGCGAAGAACCTGCGCCTGCGACAGGTTGAACTCGCGCTCAGCCATGCGCCGTGCGCGGCCGCCTTCCTCGCCGAAGGTGTCGGCACTCACGGCCTGCCCGTTCACGGTCTGGAGCCGGGCGCGGATCATGGGATACAGCTTCGGGTCCACCACGCCCTGCGCGGTGAGGAATTCGCGCACCGGCGCCACTTGGTCGGGCTGCACGTTGATGATGAAACGATTGGGCGCATCCGCAGGCAATGAATTGCGCCAGCGGTCCAACAGGTCGGTGCGCACGAACGTGAGCAGCAGCAGCGCCATCAGGCCCAGGCCCAGCGCCGACACTTGGGCGATGCTGGAACCGGCGCGGCGGCTGACGTTGGCCAAGCCATAGCGCCAGGGTCCGCGCAGGCGCGAGCGCAGGCGGCGCAGCGCCAAGATCAGCAGCCAGGCCAGCCCAGCGAGCACCGCCAGCGTGGCGACGATGCCAACCAGCATGGCCGTGCCCACTGTCGCCGAGCCGGCTTTCCACCAGACCAGCAGCGCCAAGCCGCTGAATCCCGCCAGCGCTACCACCCATGCACTGGGCTCGGTGGGGTCGAGATCCCGACGCAGTACGCGCAGCGCCGGCACGCGCCGCAAGGCCAGCACCGGCGGCAGCCCAAAGGCCATCAGCACGGTGAGGCCCACGGCAAATCCCTCCAGCACCGGCTGCCAGCCTGCCGCTGGAAGCGACAGGCCGAGCGAGCCCGCGAGCCAACCTGCCACCGCCGCCTGCAGCGCGAAAGCAAAGGCAACGCCCAGGGCACTGCCCGCCAATCCCAGCATCAACAACTCGCCGCCGTGTATGCCCACCAGCGTGCGCTGGCTGGCGCCCAGGCAGCGCATCACCGCCGAGCCCGAGAGATGACGAGCGCTGTGGCGGCGCGCCGCCATGGCCACGGCAACGGCCGCCAAAACCACCGACACCAGCGCCGCCAGGCCGAGAAACTGGCCGGCGCGCTCCAGCGCGCGGCGGATCTCCGGGCGCGCGTCGCCGGCGGTTTCCAGCCGCTGCCCGCGGCCCAGGTTCTCGCGCGCCAGCGCGCTGAAGCGCTCAACGGCGGTGGCGTCGCCGGCCACCACCAGGCGATAGGTGATGCGGCTGCCTTCCTGCACCAGGCCAGTGGCGGGAACGTCCGCCAGGTTCAGGAACACCCGCGGCGCGGCGTTGAAGTAGTCCAGCGCCGCATCAGGCTCCTGCAGCACCAGCGCGGCAAGCCGCAGCTCGATGTTGCCAACTCCGATCAGGTCGCCCACTTGGGCGCCCAGCGTGTCGGCACCGGCACGGCTCATCCACACGCTGCCGGGCGCGGGAATGCGTTCGGCAACGTGCTCGGCGCCGCTGGCCGGGTCGCGAAGCAGGAAGTTTCCGCGCAGCGGAAAGCCGTCCGAGATCGCCTTGAGCTCGCCCAGCCGCAACGCCTCTCCCGCGCGGATCATGCTCGGGAAGCCCAGGGTTTCGGCCTGGCGCAAGCCGGGCGCCGACGCGGCCTCGCGCAGCGCACCGCTGATGGGCATATCGGCTCGAAGCACGGCGTCACCACCGAGCAGGCGGTTGGCCTCCAGCGCGAGCGCCCGTTCGGCCCGGTCGGTGATGAAGCCCACGGACGTCACCGCCATCACCGCCAGCACGATCGCGGCCAGCAGGATCCGCACATCACCTGCGGCGAGGTCCCGGCGCAGCTGGCGCCAGGCCAGGGCGGCCGTCTTCATGGCGAAACCAGCCGGCCGGAGTCGAGCCGCAGCACGCGGCCGCAGCGGGCCGCTAGCGCCTCGTCGTGGGTCACCAGTACCAGCGTGGTGCCGGACTCGCGGTTGAGGTTGAACAGCAGGTCGATGATGGCCTGGCCGGTGCGGGTATCCAGGTTTCCGGTCGGCTCATCGGCAAACAGCACGGCCGGGCGGGTGACGAAGGCGCGGGCCAGCGCCACGCGCTGCTGCTCGCCGCCCGACAGCTGGCGCGGATAGTGCGCGATGCGCTCGGCCAGCCCCACTTGGCCCAGTATGGCCAGCGCTGGCCCGTGGGCGTCGGCGTCGCCGCGCAGTTCCAGCGGCAGCATCACGTTCTCAAGCGCCGTCAGGGAGGGCAGCAATTGGAAGCTTTGGAACACGAAGCCCACCTTGGCGCCGCGCACGCGCGCCCGGCCGTCTTCATCCAGCACCGAGAGGTCCTCGCCATCCAGCATCACCCGGCCCTGGCTGGGCACGTCCAGGCCCGCCAGCAGCGAGAGCAGCGTGCTCTTGCCTGAACCGGAGGCCCCCACGATGGCCACCGCTTCCCCTTGGGTGATGGCAAAACCGACGCCATCAAGGATAGTGAGCTCACCCGAGGGCAGCGGCACGCGCTTGCCCAGGTCTTCGGCGCGCAGTGATTCGGCGGCGATGGGCGCAGGGCTGGAGTCAGGCATGGCAATCCTTAAGACAAAGGAACGTAGGCGGTGAAAGCAGGATATGGAGTGTGGTGGGCCTGGGTTCAACGGGGCGTCATGGCCCTGCTGGTGGCACTGGCGCTGCCGGCCTCGCTGGCGGCCGCCGCGCCGCGCACCGTGCTGGTGCTGGGCGATTCCCTCTCCGCGGCCTACGGCATCCGGCCCGAGCAGGGCTGGGTGGCGCTGGTGGCGCAGCGGGTGCAGGACCAGCATGCTGGCTGGCAAGTGGTGAATGCCAGCGTGAGCGGCGAAACGACCGCCGGCGGCGCCAGCCGTATTGCCGGTGAGTTGGAGCGGCATCGCCCCGCGGTGGTGGTGATTGAACTGGGCGCCAACGATGGCCTGCGCGGACTGCCGCTGGCCCAGACCCGCGCCAACCTGGACCGGATGATCCAGGCTGCGAAGAAATCCGGCGCCCGAGTACTGCTGATCGGTATGCGGCTGCCGCCCAACTTTGGCCCGCAGTACACCCAGGGTTTCGAAGAGAACTTCCGCGCACTGGCCAGTGAGCACGAGGTGGCGCTGCTGCCCTTCCTGCTCGAGCCCATCGCCACCGAGCGCGACAGCTTCCAGGCGGACAGCATCCACCCGGTGGCGGCGGTGCAGCCGCGCCTGCGCGACCACGTCTGGCCGGCGTTGGAGCCGCTGCTGCGCTAGCGTTCGCCGGCGCTAGGCGCGCGCGGCCAGCGCCATTAGTTCCGCGTGCTCATGCACGAAGCGCCCGTCCTGCGTTTCCCTCAGCAGTGCGACGGCGGCGGCCGCTACGGTGGCGGCCGGGATGCCTCGGAAACGCCGGAGACTGCCGCGCAGCAGCGGGTTGGTCAACGGTGTCAGGGCGCGCGCGAAGGCCTCGCCGGGCCGCGACTCCGCACGTTCGCCCAGCAGCAGGCCGGGACGCAGCAGGTCCACCCGGGCAAAGCCCAATTCAGCCACGGCGCGCTCGGTTTCGCCCTTCACGCGCAGATAGAAATTCCCGGACTGCGCGCTTGCGCCCACCGAGGACACCAGGATGGCCTGGCGCGCGCCGGCGTCATGGGCGATGGCGGCCAAGCGCAGCACCAGGTCACGGTCCACGGCCAGAAAGGCCTCCTGCGAGCCGGCCTTGGCCAAGGTAGTTCCCAGGCAACAGATGAACGCCTCGGGCGGGCTGCCGGTGGCGCGAATCTGATCCGCCAGCTCCACGTCCACCGAAGGGTCCGCCAGATTCGACATCAGGACCGGCAGTCGCGACGCTTCCACTTGCAGCGGCCGGCGCACCGGCGCCAGCACGCGTGGCCCCTCCGGGTCGGCCAGAAGGCGCGCCAATACTTCGCCGCCGACCATGCCGCTGGCGCCCGCCAGCATCACGCTGCGCGGCGAAGTCACCCGATCAGGCCCATTCCGTCAGGCCTTCTCGCTCATACAGGATTCGGAACGACGGGCGCGCCTTCATTCGCTGCGCCAGTGCGTCCAACTGCGGCCAGTGAGTGGCCGGGCGCGGCATGTTGCGCGACCAACGCATCAGCATGGCCAAGTAGAAATCTGCAGCACTCACCGAGGCGCCCAAAAGGTAGGGGCCGCGCTTCACCAGGTGCTGCTCCAGGCGATCCCAGCAGGCCTCGATGCGCCACTGCGCCAAGGCCTTGGCTTCCTCCGCGTGCGCGTCGCCCGCGGCTTCGCCCGGATAGAACCAGGTGCGGAACGCCGGCTGCAGGGTATTGGCCAAATGCAGGATCCACTGGTAGTACCGGGCGCGCTCGATGGTGCCCGGCGCCGGCGCCAGGCCAAAGGACGGATGGGCGTCGGCCAGGTGCAGCACCAGCGCGGCGCATTCGCTCACCGGCTCGCCGTGGATCAGTAAAGTGGGCACCACGCCGCTGGGATTGATGGCCAGGTATTCCGGGCGCTTGTGCTCGCCATTGGCCATGTCGAGCAGGCGCAGTTCGTGCTTGGCGCCGATTTCGATCAGCAGCCAGTGCACCACGAGGCTGGCGGCGCCAGGAGCGTAATAGAGGGTGTACATGCGGGCATCCATGCAACGGGGGGATCCGCAGCATACGACGCGGGGGCACCGGTGGTCATGGCAGCCAAAGAAAAGCCCCGGGCGTTGCCGCCCAGGGCTGGTCTTGGGTCCGGTGAGGGACTCGATTACATGGGCTGCACTTCGTCAGCCTGCATGCCCTTCTGGCCCTTGACGAGCTTGAAGGAAACCTTCTGGCCTTCCGCCAGGGACTTGAAGCCCGTGCCCTGGATGGAGCGGAAGTGCACGAACACATCTTCGCCATTCTCGCGGCTGATGAAGCCGAAGCCCTTGGCGTCGTTGAACCACTTAACAGTACCGATCTGACGATCCGACATTTGAAACTCCTTGGAACAAAGTTAATCGCTGACAGGAACATCCTGCCGCGCGACTGGGGTTGCAAGGAGAGCGAGGTGAAAAGATGTAGCGGATCGATGGATCTACCGCATCAGGCCACGGTTCACAGTGACCCTTCGCAAACACAGTCGGCGGCGACGATACGCCCTTCTGGCGAAGAAAGCCAATACTTACGGGGGCTTGGCCCACTGGCACAGGCCGCCGTTCAGCTTCGGGGCACGGACGGGCCTACTCGCGTACCACGGCGATCTTGCCAATCCGGGCCTGCCACAGCTTGGGCCCCGTCTGGTGCACCGACTCACCGGTGGCGTCCACGGCCACGGTGACCGGCATGTCCCGGACCTCGAATTCGTAGATGGCCTCCATGCCCAGGTCGGCAAACCCGACCACCCGCGAGGCCTTGATGGCCTTGGACACGAGGTAGGCGGCGCCACCCACCGCCATCAGGTACACCGAGCGATGCTTGCGGATGGCCTCGATGGCCACCGGACCGCGCTCGGCCTTGCCCACCATGCCCATCAGTCCGGTCTGGGCCAGCACCTGCTCGGTGAATTTGTCCATCCGGGTGGCCGTGGTGGGGCCAGCGGGGCCCACCACTTCGTCGCGCACCGGGTCCACCGGGCCGACGTAGTAGATGAAGCGGCCGCGCAGGTCCACCGGCAGCGGTTCGCCGCGGTCGAGCATTTCCACCATGCGCTTGTGCGCGGCGTCGCGGCCGGTGAGCAGCTTGCCGTTGAGCAGCAGGACTTCGCCCGGCTTGAAGCCGGCCACAGCCTCGCTGGTGATGGTGTCCAGGTCCACGCGACGGCCCTTGGAGGTGTCGTAGGTGAGCTTGGGCCAGTCCTCCAGCGACGGCGGTTCCAGCTGCACCGGGCCGCTGCCGTCCAGGGTGAAATGCGCGTGGCGGGTGGCGGCGCAGTTGGGGATCAACGCCACCGGCAGGTTGGCCGCATGCGTCGGGAAATCCTTCACCTTCACGTCCAGCACGGTGGTCAGGCCGCCCAGGCCCTGGGCGCCGATGCCCAGCGCATTCACCTTCTCGTAAATTTCCAGCCGAAGTTCCTCGGCGCGGTTGCTAGCGCCGCGGG